>JBDRDG010000192.1:0-2080 GCA_043821045.1 Candidatus Omnitrophota bacterium
AAGCTGTTGAATCTATATCGGCATGGCGCGTTTCAACCGTAACTTCTTCCGCGACCATAAACACGGAGAAAAACCCCACGCCGAATTGGCCGATGAGCTTTTCGTCAAAGTCCGGTTTTTTTTCTTTCATCGTCTTTAGAAACTCAAGTGTTCCCGAACGGGCAATTGTCCCGATGTTATTCACCAGATCATCTTTTGTCATTCCTGTGCCGGTATCTTCAATTGAGAACATTTGGTTTTTTGAATCGACTTCGATTTTTATCGCCAGTTCCCGCTCGGGATCAAGGATGTTTTTATCAGTGAGTTTTCGGAAACGTATCTTATTAAGGGCGTCGGAAGCGTTGGAGATAAGCTCGCGCAGGAAGACTTCCCGATGAGTATAGAGAGAATGGATAATAAGGTGCAGGAGTTGTTTCATTTCTGCTTTGTATTCGTACTCGTTTAATGTGTTTTTCTGATTCGACATCGTTATATCCTCCTTTTTATTTATGGCAGGTTTTTATGACAGTTTTAATATGATAGCGATAATCGTAATATTTTCAAGTATTTTTTTGTAAATCTGCGGGTGATTTCTATGTTGATTCTTCCGCAGGATTAACCCCCGAAATCTTCTCTTTATCTATGCGAGAAATTGCAATAGAATAATAGAAAGAGAAATCGTCGTAAAAACACGCCAAGTTTATATTGGCTAAGGAGCGTTTATGGCAAAGAGAATCCTTATCGTTGATGATGAAGAGTTAATTAGGAAAAGTTTATGCAAACTATTTTATTTAAAAGGATATATCCCTACGGCGGTAAAAAGCGGTGAAGAAGCCGTTCGGGAAGTGAACTCTTCTGATTACGACCTTATTATCTGTGATGTGCGAATGGCGAAATTTGACGGTATTGATACGATTAAACATATCCGTTCATATTTAAAAAAAACGGGAAAGAAAGCGGTCCCGGAAATTTTAATGACCGGATACGCTGACGCGGATAAATATCAACAGGCACAAAAATTAAAAGTAGCTAAGTATTTACATAAGCCGTTTGATACGGAAAAATTATTGCAGGCTATAGAAAGAATTCTTAGGGATTGAAATTATTCATATAAAAGAAAGGTATATTTTTCCATGGATGAATCGAGAACAGTCGCTTTAGTAAAGGATCAAATTAACGGACAGATTGAAGATTTACTGAATAAAGTAAAAGATCCTCAGGCTAAAGAATATATAAGCCGTTTTTTCTTAAGAGATTTATTCAACTACGCTAAAGAAATAAGCCGGCTGGCGTCGCGCCTGTCGGAGGTTGATGCGGATCCGGAAGAAATCGACTCTAAGTTTGAGCGTCTGACAACGGAAATTCTGCTGAAAGGCTGCTGTTTAGAAGAACTTGTTGATAATAAAATAATCATGCGGAAAATCCGCGATGATTTCCGGGCTTTGGCCGGCAGATGGTTATATGAAGGGCCGATTCTTAAGAAATCACTGGAAAAACTCAGGCGCTATCCGGGGAATTATTTTATGCTGGAAAGTATTTATGATAATCAGCCGCTGGGAAAAACCGGCATAGGCCTTTATGCCGATAAGTATTTTCTCAACAGCCCTTATGTTGTGGCTTTACGTTTACGCAAGGATAAGCTTGGTAAAATCTTAGAGGAAGAAATTAAGGGCTCCTCGT
Organism: Candidatus Omnitrophota bacterium; assembly: GCA_043821045.1. Taxonomy (GTDB): domain Bacteria; phylum Omnitrophota; class Gorgyraeia; order Duberdicusellales; family 4484-171; genus JBDRDG01. Next base: position 1,660 of record JBDRDG010000192.1, read on the forward strand.
CAGAAACTATAAGAATCTTTGATATCGCCTGCGGCTCATGCCGGGAGATGAGGGAACTGCCGTTTAGTTTATTTGAAAACAAGGAAGTAATATTTACCTGCCTGGATTGGGACAAAGAAGCTTTGGAATTTTCTCAAAAATTAATCGGCGATTTCCCTTCCCAGGTTAAATTTGATTTCAAGCTCCATGACGTAACCAACCTGCGTAAAGACGTTCACCTCGCCGGTAAATTTGAAAAACAAAACCTGGTTTATAGCGTGAGCCTGATCGATTATCTTCCCGATAGAATTTTAAAAACCTTCGTGCGTTTCTGCTTTTCTTTGCTTGACGCGGGCGGGAAGCTCGTCTTAACCCATAAGAACAGGGAAAAAACGTTTTCTCCCCTGCCGGTGAATTGGCTTTGTGACTGGAAATTTGTGCC
>JBDRDG010000193.1:0-8593 GCA_043821045.1 Candidatus Omnitrophota bacterium
CGGCAAAAATTGGCCCCAGCCTTAATTTTGGCAAAGCCGATCTCCTCACGGTAAAAGCGAAAGATTCGATTGTCGCCGATTCATTTGCTACGGCTTACGCCAACAGAATCAAGAAAGCAAAAGATATCGATGCCGTATTTAAACACGCTCAAAGCGTTTCTTTAATAGACGCGATTGTTATTGCGTTTGAGAAGAAACTGTATTTTTGGGGCGATATTGCGCTGGAATAACAGCTAGCGCATAGTATCAACTAATTCAAAATGCCATCTCATTTAAAAATAACCAATAACCAAGAGGCAAGATACAAACAAATCCCAATCACCAACAATCAATCACCAAACATTATTACGAATCAAATTTCTGTTTGGTTATTGTAATTTGGTCATTGGTTATTATTTGGTTATTGTTTCTTGTGTCTTGGTTATTCTCTATTTACCTCGATAATGGAAATAACTTCTGCGTGTATCGCTTCTATTATTAAACTATCCGCTACACGCTAAACGCTATCCGTTATTTTAATTGTATGGTTTGAAAATCGCGGGGAATGAGGAGTTTATTTTTTAAAAGGCTCAGCTCTTTTTTTAAATTCTTTTCCTCTTCGCGCGCCAAGGGTAGAAAGTGTATGGGGATAACTTTTTTAAGCCGGCTGTTTTTAAATCTATCGGCTAGGGTAAACGAGTCGGTATGCATGGTATAAAGAGACGGGTGTTGTTCAAAGAAAGAAGCGGACGCCGTGCAGTCGTGTATTAGCCATTCGCAGTTTTTGCTTTCCTTTATTATACCGTCAAAAAGCGCGGTATCAGAACTGTACAGAAGGGATTGTTTATTAAAACTGAATTTCACACCAAAGGATTGATAGCTGTGTTTATTCTTAACCGCGCTCAAGGTTAATCCGTCCTTCGCATAAAACATTTTTCCTCCAAAGACATTTACGTAACACAGTTTAGGGAAAGGAACTTTGTTTAGTTTTAAAAGACCGGTCATTTTTTTGATTAGTGAGATAACGGGGGGATTAGTAAAAATATATAGTTTTTTGGTGAGATAGGCTTGAGCGTGAATCAGGTGGAAAATGCCATAAATGTGATCCGGATGATCGTGGGTTAAGATAACTTTATCTAACTTCTTATAATCAATTCCTACAATAGCTAGTTTATGTATGATCGAGCCTGGGCAATCTATTAAAGAGAAGCACCCTTTATGTATAAAAACAAAAGATGTAGTATCTCTGTCTTTTGAAGGAATACTTGCCGCAGTGCCTAAAAAAATCACCTTTGCCATAACAGTATAATTATAAAGCAAACTTAGTAAACGATGCAAGCGAGATTTGCATCTTGCTTTATTTTCTTTCTTGTGGTATACAAATAATGCTCGTCTTTTCGCGCGGGTGGTGGAGTTGGCAGACACATACGTTTGAGGGGCGTATGGGGTAACCCGTGCGGGTTCGAATCCCGCCCCGCGCACCATCCTTTTTCAATGCAAAATTAAAAATGCAAAAATCAAAATGACAAATCAAAAGGCAAAAATTTTTTGGTTAAAAATTTACGGTTTCCAGTTAACAAAGTGAGACAATTTATTCTTAGCTGAGTAAACTGTAAATTCCGTAAACTTTGTAACGAGATAAAACGGCGGTTTGTAATTTAAGGTATGTTAGGTATCAGAGCGGCGGTCGAAAACATAGTTGCTTTTGGGTGACCGTTTAGCCAAATCTTTTAGTTCCGCTCCCGTGGAACTGATTTCGGCTATGTGCGAGAAAGTGCGGTAAAGGTTGCTGATTATACCGATTGACACGGTAACAAAACTAAATCTTCTCTGTTCTTTATTCCTGTCTTCGGCCTCAATGTACCCTTTGATCCTGTCTTTCTCGTTATAAAAATGCGGCGAGGCCTTATCAAAACCAGTGATTATTTCTTTTGCTATCTCTTCGGCTTTTTCCGGGATGGTTACAATTACAAAGTCGTCCCCGCCGATGTGGCCTATAAAGTCGTTAACCGTGCCTTTTCCCTGGAGGCTTTTTATGATTATGCGGGAAAATTCTTTTATTACTTCGTCGCCGCGGTCAAAACCGTAGTAGTCATTTAGGGCTTTAAAGTTATCGAGGTCGAGATAAAGGACGGCGAATTTTTCTTTGCTTTCCATGCGTTTCTTAAACTCTTCCGTGATTGAAACATTACCGGGAAGCCGGGTTAGCGGGTTGGCGTCAAGATTGATTGTCGAGCGCCGGATCAGCATTTTAACGCGGGCAACGAGTTCGGGAGGAGAAAAGGGTTTAAGCATATAGTCGTCGGCACCGGCGCTTAGGCCGGTTACTTTATCGTCAACCTCGCCTTTGCCGGTTAGCATAAGAATAGGCAGGTGCATTAGAAAAGGGTCATTGCGCAGCTGTTTGCAAATTTCAATACCGGTAGTATCAGGCAGCATGTAATCCAGGATAACCACATCGGGATGTTCACTTTTTATTTTGGCGAAAGCCTCTTTTCCGGTAGCGGCTTTGGTTATTTCGAATTCTTCTTCGAGCGTCGCTTCCAGAAGCTCGAGAATGTCGGGGTTGTCGTCCACGGTCAGCATTTTTAATTTTTTCATTGCGTGAGTTTTAGGCTGAAATAGAAAACGGTGCTTTTATGGGGCTGGGATTCAACCCAGATTTTTTCGTTATGGAATTCAATAATTTTTTTAACCAGCGATAAGCCAAGGCCGGTTCCTTTTATCCCTTTATTAATCGAATCTGGCGTGCGGTAAAACTCTTTGAAGATGTTGTCCATATCTTTTTGCTCTATGCCGTCCCCGTTATCTTTTATGGCGACAACGGCTTTGTTGTCCTGACTCTCGCAGGCAGCCGTAATTTTTCCTTTATGAGGCGAGAATTTGATCGCGTTGCTGATTATGTTTATTAGAACTCTTTCTATAAGGTTCCTGTCCATATAGACCGAGAGAGTTCCCGGCGCTTCTAGGTCGAAGGTTATTTGTTTTTCAGCTATCTGGGGAAGAAGGAAGGTTTTTACTTCATTTATAAGCGAGATCAGATCGGAAGGAATAATGTTGATTTCCATCCTTTTTGATTCGATTCTCGATATGTCAAGAAGGGTATTAACCATTGTAACCAGCCTGTCGACATTGGCGTCTATGGTCTGCAGTTTTTCTTTTGCCTCCGAGGGTAGCTTGCCGAATTTTTCCGACACCAAAAGCGAAGAGAAGCCCTTTATTGAAGTAAGCGGCGTGCGCAGTTCATGCGATACGTTTGAGACGAACTCCGTTTTTAACTTGCTTATTTCTTTAATTTCATTCAGACTCTTGGTTAACTCGAATGTTTTTTCTTTAATCTTGCTCTCCAGTTCTTCCCCGGCATGATATATCGCTTCGAACAATTTTATGTTATCAAGGCATTGGCCGAGAAACATGCATATAATCGAAAAAGTTTCGCCTTCCGCCTCGCTTATGCCCGAGGGGAGGATGCATTTAGCCAATACGAATACGGCGTAGATTTGTGTGCCGACCATAATCGGAGCAAAAAGAAATGACTCTAAAGCCAGTTCTTTTAGAATAAGCTGCAGTTGCGGATCGTCTTTAATCAATTCGGAGGATATTACCGAGGCAGAATCCAGGAGAGGCTCTTTTTTATCGAGAATTTTCTTAAAGGCGCTTATCTCCGTGTGGGAGAAGTTGATGTTAAGCTCGACCTCGCGTTGTGGCAGGGTAAGAAGGAGAGCTTTCTTAAATCCTAGATTATTAATAAAGGTTTCATCCAGTTTTGAGAAGATATTAGCTTTATCCAGCGTGTTTATCGATGAACTGATCAGATTCCTCAGGAGTGTCAAACGGAGAAAACGGTACTCTATCTCCTCCTGGTAAAGTTTTAGTTCCATGTCGTTTTGCACGATAAGTTTAGCCTGATGGGCGAGTTCTTTTACTTCGCGGCTAAGACGGATTGCCTTTTCTCTAAAAAAAATAAGTTGGCGCAGTTTTAAAAGGGCGTAAATCATGAAGAAGACAAAGAAAAAATATATGACGACGGTAAGAACATCGGGCGGGGTTGTGTAATCAAAGAGTTTCATACTTTAATGATACCATACAGAGATGGTTGTTTTCTATAGAAAACTTTCCCGTATTTTCCCCGGGAAATATATTGTAGTCAGAGTAAAATCCAATCACATCGGTTTTTTCACCGAGGATCCTTTTTATCTCTTTCACTTCTTTTTCAGACTCTTGCTTTAGAATGTTGCGGCGCATCACAGAGTTGATTATGATCGCCATATTCCAGCCGCGCCTCTTTTCTATCTGGCGGGAAAACTTCCTAAAACTTTCTGCCATGGTGGCGGAGTTCGCCATCATTATTTTCGCCTCGGCCCCTTCTTTTATATCTCCCAGACAAATAAGCGAGTCGTCACCCAAGAAATCGATAACATTTACGAGTTTATATTCATTGTTTTCTTTTATGCCTATGGGGTAAAACGATACCAGCGATGTGCGCTGGAAGAGGTCAAATTTGTTTTCCAGATATTTTTTGTAAATATGTGCCGCTGGTTTGTCGTCTATTTCCGAAATGACGTTTTTCTCCGGAGATACTTTGGTTATTGTAAATGTCCCTCCCAGAGGTAAAAAACCACCGGTTTTTTCGTAGACGGCGGTAAAAGGGCCGGACAGAAGCAGGTTGCCGGTGCCTTCATCAACGGTCGTGTTGTTAATTTGAAAATTCTTCGCGCCGTATTTTTTTATAAAACCGGCGCCGAACACTTTCGTGTTTCTGCCTAACGATAGCTCGGCTGTTCTTATGTAGTTGTGGGGATTTGTTTGCGGCCCCAAAACGGAAATAACTATTTTTTCTCCCTTTTTAATAGAGAGGAGGCTTTTTCGCAAAAGCGATTCCATTTCTTCACAGGAGCCGCCCTCCAAGAAAATGTCGGTAGCCGATAAATTATCGGAGGCAAGGCAGCAGAGGACAACACCCTTTTTTAAGACTTTGTCCTGGCAGATTACCATGGGAGACTGTATACCGAAAATTTTTTCCGGCCGCAGGGTGATATCAATGGTTTCTTTTATCGAGTAAGGGTTATAATCGGGCGTAAAGAAAACCAGCACCAGGTAGACCGGCTTATTTTTCGTGGTTAGTTTAACCTTTGATGTTATCTCTTTTATTGCTTCCACGCCGCTGGGATTAATGCTGGCGGCTACCGCGACGGTGTCCTCTTTCATCTTATTTAAAATATGCCTCCCGTTTAAATAGCGCTTTTCAAGATTTATAAGTGACGGCCGAAAGCTTTCTGTCACGATCCCGGTTAGCTGTTAAGTCTTTTTTTCCATAAACACTCTAAAGAGATCAAGCGGCACAGGTACAATTATAGTTGATGATTTGTCGCTGGATATTTCAACCAGGGTTTGAAGGTAACGCATTTGTAAAGCCATCGGGTGGTCGGCGATTACTATCGCCGCTTGCTTTAACTTATCGGCGGCTTGGAATTCGCCTTCGGCGGCGATAACTTTCGCCCGCCGTTCGCGTTCGGCTTCCGCCTGGCCGGCCATGGCCCGGCGCATCTCTTCCGGTAAATCAACGTGCTTGATTTCGACAATAGATACTTTTATGCCCCAGGGGTCGGTCTGTTTGTCGATGATTCCCTGTAAAGAACTGTTGATTTTATCGCGGTTAGAGAGTAGTTCGTCCATCTCTACCTGTCCGATAACGCTGCGCAGCGTGGTTTGTGATATTTGTGAAGTAGCGAAATCAAAATCTTCTACTTCAATGACGGCTTTTATCGGATCCATGACACGGTAATATATTACGGCATTCACTTTTACCGAAACATTATCTTTAGTAATTATATCTTGCGGCGGAACATCTAAAGTTATGGTTCGTAAAGAAAGTTTTATCAGCTTATCAATCGGCCACAGGATGAAAAAAATCCCCGGCCCTTTAGGTTCTTTTAATACCCGTCCCAAACGGAAAATTACCGCCCGTTCGTACTCCTGGATGATTTTTACGCAGTGAAATAAGTAAACGATTGCCAATAGTAAAAAAATCGCCGCTGGATTCATTTTTCCCTCCTTTTTAAACTATGGTTATTCTTGCTTTTCATCGTTTTCTTGTTTTGCCCGCGAAACAAAGAGAGTAAGGCCTTTTATTTTATCGACATAGACTCTCTCGCCTTTTTCTATTTTCTTTTGTGACACGGCGCTCCATATTTCGCCGTGGATCAAGACCGTGCCTTGTTTATCAATATCGCTGTGAGCCGTACCTTCTTCGCCGATTAAGCCGTCTTTACCCAGGCGCGACTTCTGGCTCTGTGCCTTTATGATTTTGCCGAGAAGCAATACGGAGAAAGCCAAAAAAAAGGCGATTACCGGCAAAATCATTTTTAGCGATACCTTTATAACCGCCGGCTGGTTAAAGACCATTAACGACCCGAAAAAAAGGGCAAGAACTCCGCCAAAAGCGAACATCCCGAATGTCGGCGTAAAGCTTTCCACAACAAAAAATACGATCGATAATATAATCAGGGTTAATCCGGCATAATTTAACGGCAGTATGCTGAAAGCGTAAAAAGCCAGGATAAGGCAGATTATACCGGCGATCCCGGGGAAGCCGAAGCCGGGATGGGTCACTTCAAATATTAAACCTAAGAAGCCTAAGATAAAAAGTAGGTAGGCGATATTGGGGTCAATAACGGCGTTTAATGTTTTTTCCCGATAGTTCATGTGTATATCTTCAACCTTTGAATTCTCCGTAACGAGGGTTATATCGCCTTTTTCCGTAGAGACTGTTTTCCCGTTTAAGAGGGCGATTAACTCGTCGGTGTCCTTGGCAATAAGATCGCATATTTTTTCTTTTAAAGCCTCTTCTTCGGTGATAGAAGAACTTTTTTCTATAGCGTCTTTTATGAAAGCAAGCGGCCGTTTACGTTTATTGGCTATAGTCTCGGCCCATGCCAAAGTATTGTTTAACAACTTTTCTTTTATTTCATCAGAGAGTTCGCCCCAGCTGCCTTGACCGAGGACAGGATGAGCCGCTCCGATATGGGTGGAAGGGCTCATGGCAAGGATGTGAGAGGCGTAACTGATGAACGTCCCGGCACTGACGGCTTTTGCTCCTTGCGGCGTAATGTAGGTTACCACCGGGACGGGAGAGTTTAAAAGTAATTTTACAATTTCCTCGGTTGATTTAAGAAGCCCGCCGGGGGTATCCAGCTTTAAAATCAGTATGGCGTCTTCTTGTTTAGCTTCATCGAGAGCCCGCCGGATGTAATTTACCGTCAAAGGATTTATAATGTAATCTTCAATCGCGGCGATTTTTATCTTTTGCGAAAAGGCGCAGGAGGCCAGGCTGAAGGAAAGCCAGAGGATAAAAAAGGTTTTTTTTGTTTCGCCGCCGATCATTTACTTTTCATCATAGCAAAAACAGTATAAAAATCAAACAATTTTGTTTGACATTTATGGCAAAGAAAAATACAATATTTGTATTATTTATTTAAACGCTCGCGGCCAGACCCTTAGTTTTAGAGTCCGGATTCTCGCGGTATGCCAATAAACTAATATCTAGTATCGAGTATCTAGTGTCGGCCCCATCGTCTAGCACGGTTCAGGATGCATGGTTCTCAGCCATGAGACACCGGTTCAAATCCGGTTGGGGCTACTTTTATTACAGTGATTCCTTTGTCTAATATGGCTTACCGGTTCTCCCGCATCCTTAATGTATTTATCTGGGCGGGATCCCGCTTTATAAAAGAAAATTAAGGTGCGGGAAAATCCGGTTGGGGCTACCAAATAAAAGGCCACCCACAAGGGTGGCCTTTTTATTAGTATAGTCATTCCGGTTTGATGCCGCAGGAGTGGAACGAGTCGGTTCTATTCCTCTATCGTCTCACATAAACACCTGTTGTTTTAGTGAGACGTTTTCGTCTTACGAAAATTTACCGCGCAATTGAGTCGGCGAAAATAGATAATAGACAAAAAGGAACGACTCAATTGCGTTCTATTTTCGATTTTCTATTGTTTAAGAATTCCTGCCTTTAGGGCGGGATCTTTTTTGGTGTGTTTACCGGAAGGAACATCTGCTATACTCACAAAGTTCGTAGTGATCGCGCGCTATGGCTTAAACGATGAAACGTGACTGCGATAATAGAGGAAAATCTTTTTTCATCTCTTTCCTTTATCCGGTTGATTCTGTCGCAAACCCGACGGTTTTGGAGAAGATAAAATTTTTATGTTTTTTCTTGAAAATTTTATTAAAACAAGGTATCATTATATATAATACAAAAACCATAACTATGGGGAGGTAATTATGAAACAAAGACATGCTGTTTATGTCACTGCTATTATCTTTATCTTTTCCTTTTCCGCTTGCGACAACTTACCGTTTGGGAAGAAACCAAAAAAGCCGGCTCAAAAACAGAGTAAATTTTCCGCTGTTACCGGGACGGTCATCGCCCGGGTTAATGATTATCCGATTACTTTAGAAGATTTAAACGAAGAAATAGACCGCTACAATATTGATTTTGCCAAAGACAACCCGGAGTTAAAAATCACTAAGGCGGAAGATAAGGTTAATTACCTTAGAAACGAGATAATCCGCCGCATACTTTTGTATCAGGATGCCGTCGCCCGTGGC
>JBDRDG010000194.1:0-3187 GCA_043821045.1 Candidatus Omnitrophota bacterium
ACTTGAAGATAATAGGTTTGAGTGGTAATATAAAGCTGTTAAATACCGGCTATCGGCAAGGAGGTAAAAAATGGTTGATGGTAAAAGAAAATTTTTGCGTTTTGACGTAACCCTCGGCGTAGAAGTTAAACCTTCGCGCCATGAGTGCGAGTACGCCCTGGGAGTGACAAAAGATTTTTCCCGCGAAGGGTTAAGCTTCGTGTCTCAGCATCTTGATTCTAATCCCGAAGATGTTGTGGATTTGAAATTAAAGCTGCCGCAGACGGGGACCATGACTTTTGTTTCCGGCAACGTTGTGTGGAAGAAAAAGGAAGGAGATAAATGCCGCGTGGGAATTAAGTTTAACGATATCAACAGTATCGCTAAAACCGAGATTTTAGACAGCGCCTACGATGATTGGCTGAAAAGAAAGCGCGCAGAGAATTTCGCTTAAGATGAAAATAGTTGTCTGTATAAAGCAGGTTCCCGAAACCACAGAAGTAAAAATTAACCCCGAAACAAATACCCTTATCCGGGAAGGGGTTTCTTCGATCATCAACCCTTTTGATATGTACGCTATTGAGGAGGCCTTAAGGTTAAAGGAAAAACACGGCGGTAAAACCATTGTGGTGACCATGGGGCCGCCGCAGGCCGAGAGCGCCTTGCGCGAGGCTCTGTCTTTAGGCATTGATGAAGCATTGCACCTTTCTTGCCGCGAATTTGCCGGTTCGGACACATGGGCGACCAGCCTGGTTTTGGCTAAAGCGGTAGAGAAAATAGGCGATGTCGATCTGGTTATTTGCGGTAAACAGGCTTCCGACGGCGATACGGCCCAGGTAGGTCCGGGGATTGCCATGCACCTTGCTTTACCGCAGGCGACATACGTGCGTAAAATCGACATTGTCGATGTCGAAGCCAAGACGATTAACGTTGAACGGCTGCTTGAAGAGGGTTACGAAATCCTCGAGGTAAAACTCCCCTGCCTTATTACTGTCGTAAAAGAGATAAATGAGCCGCGGATGCCGTCGTTAAAGGGAAAATTACGCGCGAGGAAACAGGCGGTTCCTCTCTGGACCCATAAGGATTTAGGCCTTGAGGAAGAAGCCGTCGGGTTGGCGGGGTCGCCGACGCAGGTGGTTAAAATATTTACCCCGCCGCCAAGAGAAAAGGGAGTGATTTTACACGGCGAGTCGGAAGAAGTTATCGATGAAATTTTCTCCCGGATAAAGGAAAACCTCTTATGATTAAAGCGGGAATAGTAGTTATCAAGGAAAAGTGTTTCGGCTGCGGCCTCTGTCTTTCCGTCTGCCCTTTTTCGGCGATTAGCTTAAAGACTAAATTAGCCGAAATAAATTTGGATAAATGTAATTTGTGCGGTGCCTGTAAAGATGCCTGTGAGTTTGACGCTATCGTTATCACAAAGGCAGAGATAAAAAACCGCGATCTGGAAGGATATAAAGATGTCTGGGTTTTTGTTGAGCAGGAGCGAGACCGTATCGCTTCGGTATCGTTTGAGCTTTTAGGCAAAGGGAGGGAATTAGCTGATGATTTAGGCTGTCGTCTTGTAGCGGCCTTTGTCGGATACAATATAAAAGAGAGGGCGAAAAAACTTATCGCGCATGGCGCCGATAAGGTAATCCTCGTCGATAAACCGGAGTACAGGCATTTTATAGCCGAAAATTACGCTTACGCTTTGATTCGCCTCATTGAGAAATATAAACCGGAGATTTTCCTTGCCGGAGCGACGACGACCGGCCGTTCCTTGGTTTCAAGAATAGCCGTCAAGATTCAAACCGGCCTTACGGCAGACTGTACGGGATTGGATATTGATCAGGAAAATAAACTTCTTATTCAGACACGGCCGGCTTTTGGCGGGAATATAATGGCGCAAATCATAACGCCTGACTACCGGCCGCAGATGGCTACGGTCAGGCATAAAGTCATGCAGGAACTATCCGAAGATCTTGACCGCAAGGGGGAGATTATTGAAGAAAAGTTAGAGATAGGATTTATCGACCAGCGCGTAACTTTTATCGATTTTTTTAGAGAAGAGGCTTATAAAGTTAATTTGACCGATGCCGACATCATTGTTTCCGGCGGAAGGGGAATGCAGGAAGCGAAGAATTTCGAGATGATTAGAGAGCTGGCTGAATCATTAAGCGGGGCGGTAGGCGCTTCCCGCGCCGCCGTAGACAGCGGGTGGATACCTTATTCACATCAGGTCGGTCAGACGGGAAGGACGGTAGCGCCGAAAATATATATCGCCTGCGGCATATCCGGCCAGATTCAGCATCTTGTCGGCATGCAGTCGGCGAAGATGATCATAGCGATAAATAAAGATCCTGACGCGCCGATATTTAAAGTGGCTAATTACGGTATCGTCGGCGATCTGTTTAAAGTTATACCGGCACTTATAAAGCGAAGCGAGAATGTGTCGCTGTCGAAAGCCGATTAGGAGTTAATTTTACTTTAGGAGGATAGAATCAGTGTATCTTAAGAGCCTTGAGCTGTTCGGATTCAAATCTTTCCCGTCAAAAACAACGCTTAAATTTGATTCGGGAATCACCGTTGTCGTCGGCCCTAACGGCTGCGGCAAGAGCAATGTTTTTGACGCGATAAAGTGGGCTCTCGGCGAGCAGAGCCCGAAATCTTTGCGCGGTTCAAAAATGGAAGACGTGATTTTTAACGGCACCGATAAATACCCGCCGTTAAATTATAGCGAAGTATCCTTGACTTTTTCCAACGAAGACAAACGCCTCCTTATTGACTATGAGGAGGTCGCCGTAACCCGGCGTCTTTACCGTTCCGGCGAAAGCCAGTATTTTATTAACCGTAATCCCTGCCGCCTCAAAGATATTAACGACCTCTTTTTAGGCACGGGCATAGGCGAGGCGTCGTATTCGTTTATCGAACAGGGCAAGGTCGAAAGAATTCTTAGTTACAAGCCGGAAGAAAAACGCCTTATCTTTGATGAAGCAAGCGGGATCTTGAAGTATAAAGAAAAAAAGCAGGAGACCCTGCGTAAATTGAAAGATACCGAAGAAAATATTGTGCGCCTTGACGATATCATTTCCGAGGTAAAGCGCCAGATAAGATATTTAGAACGCCAGGTGGAGAAGGCAAGGAAGTATAAAGAGGCTAATCAGGCTTTAGTCGCGGTAGAGAAAAAAATCGCTTCGATAAAAATTGATACGATAGGAAAAGACAT
>JBDRDG010000195.1:0-3544 GCA_043821045.1 Candidatus Omnitrophota bacterium
TTGGATATTTTTAATTTGTTTTCTATACGCTAAACGCCATACGCTATCCTCTGGTTTTATTCTCTATACGCTATCCGCTAAACGCTATATTTACAATGGTATTTCCCCCTTATATAGCATATACGCTTTGCCTTCAAACCAAAGGTTACTAAGCTTGCCTTCACCGTCTACCCGGCAATAAACCTTTAAAGTATCACCGCTTTTTGTCTTTACGTTGACTCCCTTCCTTTCTCTCGAACCGCCAAGTTTGACTTTCAACATCGCGACAACGGCACAAGCCGCTATGCCGGTACCGCAGGCAAAAGTTTCTCCTTCAACCCCTCGTTCATAAGTTCTAACCGCTATCGAATTGGAATCTTTGACTTCGATGAAATCGACGTTGGTGCCCTGCGGCATAAACTCTTTATGGAAACGTACTGCCCGGCCAATTCTTTCCACGTCAATATTATCAAGGCCTTGGACAAAAATAACCGCGTGGGGAACACCGCTGTTTAAATAATGGACGCGAATCTTTCTATCAAAAATTTCTAACGCTAAATCAAACCGCAAATCAACCGGATCGGTCATTTTCATCTTGATTCGGCCGCTGTCCCCCCCCCCATTTTGTATTGAATTTTTGGCTGCGAACTTCGGCTTCGATTATACCGGCTTTTGTTTCAAATTTTAAGCTCCTTTGCCCTTTAAATATTTTTACGTAGTCAGCCCAAAGCGCGCTGCAACGGGCGCCATTGCCGCACATTTCGGCTTCAGAGCCGTCGGGGTTAAAAATTCTCATCTTGAATAAAGCTTTGACGGAAAACTCTATAATCAAAAGTCCGTCAGCGCCGACGGAAAATTTTCTGCGGCAGTAGTCTCTGGCAACTTTTTTATAAGGAAACGATTTGGCCTGTCGATTAGGATTACGGTTATCAATTAGGATAAAATCATTACCGGAAGCCTGTAATTTATAAAATGGCAAAGTCATCTTTACCTTATATCGACGGTCTTTTCGTTATGAGTCAAATCTTTGTAATCATCTCTTTGGCGAATAAGGTAATAGTCTGAACCGTCGACTAAAACCTCAGCCGGCCGCCGGCGGGAGTTGTAATTTGAACTCATACTGAAACCATAAGCGCCGGCGCCTAACACAGCCAGGTAATCGCCGTTTTTTACCGTCAAGGCCCTGTCTTTTCCAAGAAAGTCTCCGCTTTCGCAAACCGGGCCTACGACATCGGCTTTAATTTTTCGCCGGGACCCGCCGCCGGAAGAACAAACAAGCGGTATTATCTTGTGATAAGCGCCGTATAAAGACGGCCTTAACAAATCGTTCATCGCGCCGTCAACAATGATAAAATTTTTGTTAAAACTTTTCTTCACATACAAAACTTTCGTCGCTAAAATACCGGCGTTGCCGATAATAAACCGGCCCGGTTCAAGGATTATTTTCAGTTTTCTTTCTTTGAGCAGAGGCAAAACTTTCTTTGAAAACATCGCCGCCGTCTGCGGCCGTTCTTTATCATATACTATGCCGAGGCCGCCGCCGATATTAAGATACTCTAAAAGTATACCTTTCTTTTCTATGCCACTCAAAAAGACATTTATCTTTCTAATCGCTTTAACAAAAGGCGAAGCTTTAACAATCTGCGAACCGATATGGAGATGAACTCCGGCAATATTCAAATAAGTGTATCTGTCCCTCTGGCTTAAAACCTTGGCAGCACTCCTCACATCCATACCGAACTTAGTATTCTTCCTGCCGGTAGCGATATAAGCGTGGGTAGAAGGTTCGATATCGGGATTAATCCGCAAAGATATATTCACCTTCTTTCTCATGCTTGCGGCGACAGCGTTTATTCTTTCCAGTTCCGGGCAAGACTCAACGTTAAACATCAATATCCCATAGTCTATGGCGGATTCTATTTCGCTGTCGGTCTTGCCGACTGAAGCGTAAACAATTTTAGCGGGAGGGCATCCCGCCTTTTTAGCGCGGTAAAGTTCTCCGCCGGAAACGATATCTAAACCGGCGCCGCGGCGGATAAGAAGTTTAATAATAGAAAGGTTACTGTTTGCCTTGACCGAATAACAGATAAGGGGATTTATCGAAGCGAAGGCTTTTTTAATTTTATCAAAATGGCCGCGTATGGTTTTTGCGCTATAAATATACAGCGGCGTACCGAACTCTTCGGTTAACTTCTCTACCTTTACTTTCTCGCAGTAAAAATCGTTGTTTTTATATATAAAGAAATGCATCGTTAATCAACTTTTGGCAGGCGGCGCGAAATTGATTTCTTTGAAGAGATCGCGTGCCGAGGAGTCATTACTCTTTTTATCTCCTGCGGCTTTAATTGGCTGTGGAATTCTCGCAAAGTCACCTCGGACATATCTTTTATTTTCACATTCTTTTCCTCTGAATACCTAACCAGCCTTCCAATAATCGTATGGGCCTCAGAAAAAGCGATGCCTTTAAAGACTAACAACTCGGCTAACTCCGTGGCGTACAACTGTTCATCCTCCAGAGACCTTTTAACATTTTCCTCTTCTACTTCTATGGTTTTTATAAACCTATCGATAATCTTTAGCTCTTCGGAAACAATGTCAACCGAAGAGAACAACGGCTCTTTATCAAACTGCATATCTCTATTGTAAGTTAACGGCAGGCCTTTAATCATCGTAAGCACGGCGATTAAATTACCGTATATTTTGCCCGTACTGCCTCTAACCAGCTCCAGGAAATCAGGGTTTTTCTTGTGCGGCATTAAACTGCTTCCCGTACAAAACTCTTCCCCTATCTTTAGTAAGCCGAACTCTTTGGTTGAGTAAATAATTAAATCTTCCGCCAGCCTTGAAAAGTGCATTTGGATAATCGATAAAACACTCAAAATTTCAACGATAAAATCTCTGTCGGAAACATTGTCGAGAGAGTTTTCTACCGCTTTAACCACGGCAATTTTTCTTTCCTTGAGAAACTGTTTTATCGCCTTGTCATAATCTTTTCTTTTTAACGAACTGCCGGTTAAAGCCGCCGCGCCGATATGGGGAGTAACCGTATGGGAAAATGTTGCCATGCGCGCCCGGTCGCGGTAAAACATCTCAAAAAACGCCCCTAAATAATCGCTGAAGAGCACTACCTGGGCCTTCTGCGTATGAGTATAGCCGATAAATGGCTGGTTTTGGTATTTCTTCATAAGCTCTTTTAGGTTCGTCAATAAAGAGGTCAACCCGGCGTGAATATCTAAAGCGACATTTAAACAGTACCACTTCTCGTCAAAAACTATCTGGTCGTTGCGCGACCGGAAAGTGTGTATTTTCATGGCAAGCTTGCCGAGCTTATCTTCCAGGCGGTTTTGAATGTCGCTATGAATATCCTCACAGTGAAGATCAGGCTTAAATTTTTTTTCTCTTATCTGGAACAATATCTCGTTTAAAACAGAGTCTATTCTCTCCGCCTCCTCCTTGGTCAATATGCCGCTGTTTTTTAAAGCCAGCGTATGTATCGCCGAATGATATATATCATACTCGGCAAGACGGTAATCGTAATGAATCGATTTTGAGAATTGTTCAAACT
>JBDRDG010000196.1:0-5346 GCA_043821045.1 Candidatus Omnitrophota bacterium
CCCTTACGGTAATTCCGGCAGCCATACCGCCCAAGTCACTGTTTACCTCACACCTTTTACTTCGCGCGAACGCAATGTCAGTGAAATCGTTGATGACCTGCGCGTTAGAGTTAAAGATATAGAGGGGTTTGAAAAGATATATTTTGAAAAAGAAAGCGCCGGCCCGCCGGTCGGAAAACCAATCGCGGTCAGCGTCCGCGGCGAAGATTTCAAAGTTCTCGAAGAGATAAGTGTTAAAATATCAGCTTTATTGAATAAAATTGACGGTGTTTCCGACATTACTTCTGATTATGAACTGGGACGGCGAGAGATACGCGTCCGTATTGATGAAAAAGCGGCAAGCCGCGTCTATCTTTCCGCGCAGGATATCGCCTCATCAATCCGTTACGCTTTTCGCGGCGGAGTAGCCACGGCGATTAAACCGACAAAAGCTGAAGAAGAGATAGATGTTTTAGTGCGGTTTCCCGTAAAATGGCGCGATCAAAAAGAAACTTTTAATAAAATCCTTATTCCCAATAGACTTGGTAATCTTATCTCTTTAAACAAAGTGGCGCGTTTGGAAGAAACGGATTCACCGGCGCGCGTAAGGCATCTAGACGGTAAACGCGTTGTTTCGGTAAGGGCCGAAGTCGATAATAAAAAAGTTACTTCCCTGAAAGCCAATCAAATCCTTGAGGAAAAGCTGAAAAATATCTCCAGAGAATACCCGGGATACACGGTAAAATACGGCGGGGAACAGGAGGAAAACGTCCGTTCGACAGAAAGTTTTCTTAAAGCCTTTGGCCTGGCATTTTTCCTTATTTTTATGATTTTAGCGGCAAGTTTTAACTCTTTAATCCAGCCGGTAATCGTTATGATGGCAATACCCTTTGGCTTAATCGGCGTTATCTGGGCCTTTGTTTTTCACGGCCAGGTGTTAAGCTTTTTTATGATGATGGGCGTTGTCGGCTTAACCGGTATTGTGGTTAACGACTCGATAGTTCTAGTTGAATTCATTAATAACCTGCGCCGCCGCGGGGCGAACCGACGTGATTCAATCCTTGAAGCCGCGAATCTTCGCCTGCGGCCGGTTTTGCTTACCACGATTACAACCGCTTTAGGCCTGACACCGACCGCTTACGGTATCGGCGGCGGTGATCCTTTCTTAAAACCCATGGCCCTCACAATTGTCTGGGGAATTGTCTGCGCGACAGCTTTAACCCTTATCCTTATACCCTGTCTTTACGCCATAATTGACGATATTACTCTTGTTATTTCCGGCCACGCGACAGTTCAAAAGAATAATAACAAAGACAATTAAAGAATATTCCTGATAATACCGGTTTGTCACCGGGGTGCAAAAATGCATTTTTACATTTCTTGTTATCTGGACTTTTTGCTTTCTTGCTGTTGTTTTTTAGAGAGAAATATGCTACATATAAAGTAGAGCTGATTGATAATCAGATTACTTTTGAAAAAGGCAAACTAGAGGAAACTTTAGGGCGCAAAGCCACCGGCCGGCCGTTAAGGTAGCGGGGCTGCCAAAAGGTAAATGGGAAATTTAAACCCTAAGATATCGAAAGTTGTCTTAGGGTTATTTTTTTAATTGAGACTTAGGATTTTATGAGTTTAAAGAGCGAAATAAAAGCCTGTAGTCGAAATCCCCGCACCTATATTTTGTATATAGCGGGGTCCCGAGAATACGGGATATCCTGAGCGAACGAAGTGAGTCGAAGGATAACCATGCAACAAAACTAGTTCCGAACAAAAAATGTTGCGTAAGGGGGGATAAAGGTAAGGTGAAAGAATGAAGAAAAGTGACAGAGAATTCAGAGCGGTGACCTTTCTTAACAGAGAAGAGTTGGATTTTCTTGACGGCTTGGTAAAAGATATCTACTTTGATTACGGGATCAGGATTTCTCGTGAAAAGATAATAAAAGAGTTGATTGTGATCATGAAAGAAGAAAAGACCGGAGGCGAAATAAAAGAAAAACTGATGAATCGAAGAAACATTGAAGAAGAATTAGTTAAGTTAGTTACCGAAAGAGAAGAGAGATAATAAAAGGGAGGGGTAGGATGAAAAAAATAACAAAAACCGTGGCGAAATGTTTTGTTTTATGCGCTGTCGTCTTTGTTTTACCAACGCGCGTTTTATCAGCAAAAGACAGTAGTGAATATATTGCCGGGCAGTTAATTGTAAAGCTTAACACGACTGCCGAGAAAATGACGGAAGAAAATATTCTCATAACTTCAGAAAGTCTCGCGGCCTTAAATAAAAAGTACAGCCTTATTTCTATAGAGCCTTTATTTTCAACGCTTGCCGACATTAAAGATATCGCCAACCGCTTCATCCAGAGAGCCCAAAGAGCTCCTTTTGGTGTTTTCTTTGTCTCTTCATCGCAAGCGTTTGAGCCCATGTTGTCCCCCGCCGAAGGGATAAAAGAATCGGCTCCTTATTCAGGAAGTGAAATAAAACCGATGCCGGAAGATTTTCCCGCCATGCCGCCGGGAGTGAAAGAGTGGTTTGCCGAGAAACGTAAAGGAATAAAAATACCTGATTTATCTAATATCTATGTTTTAACTTTCCCTAAAGGTTCGGATATGCGAGAGATTGCCAGTGCCTATACAGAGAACACAGACGTTTTATACGCCGAACCCAATTATGAAGTAACTTGTTTAACTCAACCCGACGAACCTCTCTTAAATAACCAATGGGCGATAGAAAAAATAAAGGCCGATAAAGCCTGGGAGATAAATACGGGAAGTAATAATGTCGTGACAGCTGTGCTTGACAGCGGGATTGACACTGCTCATCCTGAACTCACTACTTGCATATGGATTAACCTTTCGGAAAAACAAAATAAAAAAGACGATGATAAGAATGGTTTTATAGACGATACACAAGGATACAACTTTATTGCGAACAACGCTGATATCCAGGACAGATACGGTCACGGGACATTTGTGGCCGGCGTCATTGGAGCCAAGACTTTAAACAAAACGGGCATTGCCGGAATAAACTGGTATTCAAAGATTATGCCGGTTAAGGTTATCTCCGATGAAGGAAAAGGAGATATTATATCATTAGCGAAAGGAATTCTCTATGCCGCCGATAACGGCGCCGACATCCTGAATTTAAGCGTCGGCACAAGGACAAAAGACTCTTTTTTGCTTAAAGAACTTCTTGATTACAGTTCGTTTCTCTGTTGCTTGATTATCGCAGCGGCCGGTAATGATAACCAGGAAATTTTATTTTCTCCCGCCGGCTATGAGAATGTTATCACTGTTTCCGCCTCGGATAAACAAGACAAAAAAGCGGAATTCGCTAATAAAGGGGATAAGGTAGATATTGTCGCCCCGGGGGTAGATATCCTTTCCCTGCGCGCTAAAGATACGCGTCTGCCGGATTCTCAAATAGTCGATGAAGATTACATTAAAGCAAGCGGCACAAGCGCCTCCGCCGCCTACGTATCGGGAGTAGTGAGTTTAATGCTTTCGGTTAACCCTACGCTCTATACCGACGAAATAAAAGCAGCCTTACAGGCGACTGCGGAAAGGGTGGAGAAGGATAAGGAAGAAAAATATATAGGGAGTAATTAATATATTTAGTAATATCCGTGATGTCC
Source organism: Candidatus Omnitrophota bacterium (assembly GCA_043821045.1). Taxonomy (GTDB): domain Bacteria; phylum Omnitrophota; class Gorgyraeia; order Duberdicusellales; family 4484-171; genus JBDRDG01. The sequence continues at coordinate 3,606 of JBDRDG010000196.1, forward strand.
TGGGTAAAAAAAGGAGAAAGGTAATGCGAAAAACTAATAATATATTTAAAACAGCAAGTTCAATAGTAGTTATTATTATCCTTTGTTGTTGGCTGGTAGGACCAAACTCGGTATTGGCTCAAACTCAAAGTAACGACCAATGGTCTGGTTCAGGCCGGGTAGATGCCGAGAAGGCGCTTGAATTAGTCGCGCCGCGAGTAAAAAGAGCGGAAGATACATTAAAAGACGCGGCTGTCGAAAAGAACAACAATAAAAAGCAGAAGGCACAAGAGGCATCTTCCTTGCCCGATCTTAGTATTGATATGGGCGCAGCGCATATTAATCAGGAAAATGAGGAAATTGCCGCGCGGTTTACGGTTTACAATGCCGGGTCCAAGGATGTTTCATCTGTGCCGCTTAGCGTATTTAACGGCATCCCGTCTCAAGACGGAAAAATAGATAAAAAGGATGAATCCGGCATACGCCTTCTTAAACAAGAGATAATTGATAAATTAAAGGGAGGCGCGTCAAAACCTTTTACCGTAGCCATGCCTGTTGCATGGAATTCTCAGATGAAGTTTTACGGAGTTATTGACGGAGAAAACGCGATAGAAGAGGCTGATGAGAAAAACAATACGACACAGTGCATTGTAATCTTTGTTCCTCCCCATCCGGACGAAATGGCGAAAAGGATCAAAGATGGAATGATTGATATAAGTGCTGTTGAAAGGACAGATTTTACCAAAATGATGCTTGATAAAACAGGAGGAGAACAATGAAAAACAAATTTTTTGTAACTTTCATGTTAGCAGTATTTTTTATTACGGTAACGTTTTTTTTGGCAAAAGTTGAAGCAAAACCAATAAGCCACGCAATGACCTCGACCTATGTCGTTATTGTGACTCATGATGATCAACCTGGAACAGGATTTGATCAACTTGGGGCGTGGTATTATGATTTTTTTACAAAGTTTTATGGGATACGAAACGTACTCTTTTTATGTGGTGAGGGTAGTGGAATTGGATCTAACCCGAAATTTTACCAGTGGAAATCTGAAGGGATACGGATATTTAATGAAATATCCGGTATCTATGGGCATCCTCTACAGCCGGTAGTCAGCGGCCGCGCGACAGCTTCAAATGTTTTAGGAGCGCTACGCTGGCTTCAAAATGTCTGTGATCCGGTTCATGATACGGCAATCTTTGTGTCAATAGGCCATGGAGGGCAGGTCACGGAAAGCGAAGACAATCGGGACGCGGACATTGAACCTGACGGGAAAGATGGAATGGTTGCCTACGACGGTTTTAGTTTGAGTGACGGACAGCTGGCCGACGAACTAAGTAAAATCAAGTGCCGTGATATGATAGTTATGATTAGCGCGTGTAATGGCGGTGAATTTATGTATGACATTGAAAGCGCGGTAGGTAAAAACGGAACCAATGTACGGGTTATAACCACGGCTCCGCCAGATAAAATTAGTTATATCATGGGTTATGATGCCGTCAATGATGAGGCTTTATTCTCTCCTCGCGATAGATATTGTATTATTGGACAAATTCTTAACGGATCAGTGCTCGCCCATTCTGGGAATCCTGACGGCGCGCATTTAACCTGTAGTATCGGCAAGGATGATTATTTTCTTTTACCGCCAACGTATCCGCTCGAATATTCTTTTAAGTTTCATAATAGCAAGTATGATTTCGAAACAAATTGGAGTTCAATCCCGGAAGATAATGAGAAAGCTCATTTTGCTCTTGTCGAT
>JBDRDG010000197.1:0-2339 GCA_043821045.1 Candidatus Omnitrophota bacterium
ACTACTTCTTTAGGGATACCGGCTAATTTGGCGACGTATATCCCGTAGCTGTCGTCAGTGCCGCCGGGTATAATTTTGTGGAGGAAAACTATTTCATCGCGCCACTCTTTTACGGCAATATTATAATTCTTCACCCCTGAATACTCCTCAGCCAGAGCGGTCAGTTCATGGAAGTGTGTGGCGAATAGCGTGCGTGATTTATGCTTCTGGAGGTATTCGGCTACCGCCCAGGCAAGGCTTAAGCCGTCGAAAGTGCTTGTGCCGCGGCCTATTTCATCAAGAATGATCAGGCTGCGGCTGGATAGGTTGTTAAGTATTTCGGCAGTTTCGTTCATTTCCACCATGAAGGTGCTTTGGCCTTTATTGATCGCGTCATGGGCTCCGATACGGGTGAATATTTTATCTACCAGTCCGATAGAAGCCGAATCCGCCGGAATGAAACTCCCTGTCTGTGCCAATATGACTAAGATGGCAACTTGACGTATATAAGTGGATTTTCCCGCCATATTGGGCCCGGTGATAATTAAGAGGCGGTTATCGTTATCGTCTAACTCCGTATCATTAGGGACGAAAGAATCGCTAAGCGTGTTTTCGACGACAATGTGGCGGCCGTTTTTTATTGTGATTTCGTAACCGTCGTTTATCTGCGGCAGGCAGTATTTGTCGCGTAAAGCAAGCAGGCTTAGCGATAAGAGCGCGTCAATAGTCGCGATGCTAAAGCTGTAAGCGTGGAGCGCGCGGGAGTGATTAAGGATTTCTTTTTGTATGTCCTGGAGGAGTTTTCGTTCAATTTCTAGAATGTTATCTTGGGCCGCGAGCATTTTTTCTTCGAACTGTTTAAGTTCAGGCGTGATGAAACGTTCGGCATTGGCAAGGGTTTGTTTACGTATGTATTCCGGCGGGACAAGAGCCATGTTTGTTTTAGTTACCTCTATGTAATAGCCGAATACATTGTTGAAACCTATTTTGAGCGAGTTTATTTTTGTGCGTTTTATCTCGTCGCTCTGTAAATTTTTAAGCCATTCATTGCCTTTTTCCTGTATGTCACGTAAATCATCAAGCTTCTGGTTATATCCCCGGCGGATGACTTTACCTTCCCAGTGTGAAAGGGGAATTTGAGGGTTTATCGCTTTCTCAAGAAGGTCGCGTATCTGGGGGATATCCCTGATTGAAAAAAGAGTATTTTTTTTACTCAAACAGTCAGCCGCTTCTTGTAACTGGGGCAGGAGAAGAAGGGTGTTGCGCAGGGTGAGGTAATCTTTTACATATGTGTATCCGCAGCTTAGGCGCGAGAGGCTTTTTTCTATATCAGGTATATTTCGCAAGATATCTTTTAGTTTTTCTCTAATTTGATCGTTTTCTTTAAGTAAGGATATTGCTCCCTGGCGTTTTAAGATTTCACCGCGGTTTTTTAATGGGTGGTAAAACCAGAATTTAAACTGGCGCTTGCCCATAGGGGTGTTGGTGATGTCGATTGTTTTTACCAATTCTTCCATCTCCAGTCCGAGCAAAGCGGCGGAGGAAATATAGACGTAATCATCATCTGTGTATATAGATATCTTGTCAATATGGCGCAGGGGTTGTTTGTTCATCTCTTTTAAATATTCGAGCAGCGCCCCGCTGCTTGTTATTGAAAGATCCATGTTATCGATGCCAAATCCTCCTAAACTATGGGTGCCGAAGTGTTCCCGCAAAGACTGTTGAGCGATATCTAAATTAAATGACCAGTCTTGGTAAGGGGTTAAGGCTATGGTTTTACCCCTTAACAGGGGATGAGCGAAGATTTCTTTCGCTTTTTCTTCTTCATTAAGGGGAAATATGCATTCGCAGAAAGGGAGTTTGGCGATAAGATCAATTACTTTCTGTTTCTGTTGGTATTGATTAGTCTGTATCGTGCCGCTTGTCGTATCGGTAAAGGCTACGCCGACTGTCTCTTTGTTCGGGTTTAGCGAAAGGATGTAACGGCTGTCAATACTTTCTTCGTCGATGAAGGTGCCGGAAGTAATCACTCTTATAACTTCGCGTTTAACAATACCTTTAGCTGTCGCGGGGTCTTCTGTCTGTTCGCATATCGCGACTTTACATTTCGCTTTAATAAGACGGGCAATGTAATTCGCGGCGGCGTGATAAGGCACACCGCACATGGGAATTTTACCCGACGGGCCTGTGCCGCGTGAAGTGAGCACAAGGTCTAATATAGCCGATGCTTGCTTCGCGTCATCGTAGAACATCTCATAGAAATCACCGAGACGGAATAAAACAATGCAGTCTTCGTGTTTTTTTTTGATTCTATGATACTGCTGGAGCATCGGGGTAAGTGCCGGCATAATTTATCTTTG
>JBDRDG010000198.1:0-2989 GCA_043821045.1 Candidatus Omnitrophota bacterium
ATTATGATAAAGCGAAAAATATGGCGAGTTTAAATCTCTTTAAAGATGTTCAATATAAATTCCGCTTGATTGAAGTTGAACTCAATGAGGCTTGCGATGAACGGTTAGTTGAGATATCTAGAGAGGGTAATTTATCTTTAAATATCGATGAGATGAAGATTGTTAGAGATTATTTTAAAAAATTGGGGCGTAATCCCACTGACTGTGAGCTGGAGACTATAGCCCAGACATGGTCGGAACACTGCGCCCATAAAACTTTCAAGGGAAGAATCGTTTACCGGGAAAAAGACGGGAAGGGAAGTGTTATTAAGCAGGAACTAATCGATAACCTTATGAAATCAACGATTATAAAGGCTACCCAAGAGATTAATTCTCCCGGCTGCGTATCGGTTTTTGACGATAATTCCGGAGTGGTTAAGTTTGATGAAAAAAATAATCTCTGTTTTAAAGTAGAGACGCATAACCACCCTTCCAGCCTAGAGCCCTTCGGCGGGGCTTCCACCGGTATCGGCGGCGTTATCCGCGATATATTAGGTACCGGCCAGTCTGCCAGGCCGGTTGCCAATATTGATGTTTTTTGTTTTGCCGATTGGCACATATCCTATGAAGATCTTCCTAAAGGGATAATGCATCCTAAAAGGATTATAAAAGGAGTTGTGCGCGGCGTGCGCGATTATGGCAACAAGATCGGTATCCCCACGGTAAGCGGCGCGGTGATTTTTGACCGGCGTTTTTTAGGTAATCCTTTAGTCTATTGCGGAACGATAGGTATTATGCCGAAAGAGAAGTCGTTTAAGAAAGTAGAAACCGGAGATCTTATCATTGTTTGCGGCGCGCCTACAGGACGTGACGGTATCCACGGAGCGACTTTTTCTTCCGTGGAGTTAAATGAAGATACGGTTAATCTTACTTCCGCCGTGCAAATCGGCAATCCGATCGAAGAGAAGAAACTAGTGGAGGCGATTATAAGGGCGCGCGATGATAATCTTTTTGAGGCGATTACTGATTGCGGCGCCGGCGGGTTGTCCAGTGCCGTGGGAGAACTAGCCGGCGGGTTAGGCGCTTGTGTATGGCTCGATAAGGTTCCTCTTAAGTACAGCGGTTTAAGTTATAAGGAGATATGGATTTCTGAGTCCCAGGAACGGATGGTTATTTTTGCCAAAGAGGATAATTTAGAGAGGCTGCGCGATATTTTTGAGGAAGAAGAGGTGCCGATGAGCGTTATAGGGAAAGTTACCGACACAAAGAAACTGGTGCTTTTTTATAACGCTGCTAAAGCGGCGGAGTTAGAAATGGATTTTCTTCATGCCGTGCCCCGACTGAGGAAAGAGGCGGTATGGATTAAGCGTGAAGAGGTTGACTATAAGATTAAAGAGAAAAATGACTATAATGATGATTTAAAAACCCTCCTCGCGGCAGTGAATATTTCTCCTAAAGATTGGATTGTAAGAGAGTATGACCATGAAGTGCAGGCGCAATCCGTGGAAAAGGCGATTACCGGTATTGATAGCGTCGGTGTCTCTGACGCCGCCGTGATCAGGCCGCTATTAAGCAGTAAGAGCTCTTTAGTTATCGGTCTGGGAATTAACCCTTTTTATTCCGATATCGACACGTACTGGATGGCGGCTTTAGCGATAGATGAATCATTGAGAAATGTTATCTCCAGCGGCGGCACTCTTTCTGCCACCTATCTTTTAGATAATTTCAGCTGGGGCTCTCCCAATGATCAAACTCTCCTCGGCGGCCTTGTCCGCGCGGCAGAGGCCTGCTACGATTTCTCGCGTTATTTTGGCACGCCATTTATATCCGGTAAGGACAGCCTTTACAATGAGTATGTAGTAGATAAAAAAAGGATCGCTATTCCCGGTACCCTTCTTATTTCAGCGATCTCCGTTGTCAGCGATTATGAGCGTACGATAAGCTCTGAATTTAATAAAAAAGACAGTTTGATTTACATTATCGGCCGCACATGTTCTCACCTCGGTTCATCGGAGTACTTCCGGAAGTTAGGCATAAAAGAAGGAGTTGTTCCCAAAATCGACATGAAAACGGCGAAAAATATTTTCAATAAATTAGAAGAGGCGATAAAAAAAGAGTTAGTTTTATCCTGTCACGACTGTTCTGAAGGCGGCCTTGCCGTAGCTGTCGCTGAGATGTGTTTAGGCTCTGGTTTTGGGGCGACGATTTTTCTAAAAGAGGTTCCCGGCGGCGGGGAACTGTTTAATTACGAAATATTATTTTCAGAAAGCCCCACGCGTTTTATTGCCGAAGTAGAGAAAAATAAAAAAGATATATTTGAGAAAATATTTAGCGGTTTGCCGATTGGTTTAATCGGTTGTGTGGCGCCGGAGGGCGAGCTTGTTGTTTACGGCAAGGAGTCAGAGGAGATAATAAAATCGGATTGCGCCATATTGCGGGAGTGTTGGCTGGGATCCTTTGGCGAGTTTCGTTAAATTTAAACAATACAGATGGTAAAGACAAAAGTTGTTATTATCCGTACGGCAGGGACAAATTGTGATAAAGAGACGCTGTTTGCCTTCCAGACGGTAAAAGCAGAGGCGGAGTTGCTGCATATTAACCTTTTGCGGAGGAAAAAGAAATTATCCGACTATCAGATAATCTGTTTGCCGGGAGGGTTTAGTTACGGTGATGATTTAGGCGCCGGTAAAATTCTTTCGCTTGAACTGAAACTATGGTTTAGAGATTCTTTAGTTTCTTTTCTGGAAAAGGGCGGGCTTATTCTGGGGATATGTAACGGGTTTCAGGTATTAGTTAAAACAGGGATTCTGCCCGATTTAGATTTTAGCCAGAAGGTTACCCTTACCGTTAACGATTCCGGCCGCTTTGAAGACCGCTGGACATTTCTTAAATCAAATACGCTGGATTCGGACCTTGGCGGTAAGAAAATACTGCCGGCGGCTAGAAATATATGGTCTAAGGGATTGCCCGATTATATAAATCTTCCCGTAGCCCATGGAGAAGGAAAGTT
>JBDRDG010000199.1:0-5304 GCA_043821045.1 Candidatus Omnitrophota bacterium
CTGGGATCAGGCACGGGATATCCCGGCCCGGTCTTTACAATTTTCCCGGTATTTATTTTCTCTTTTTCTTTTACCCCCTGCGGCAAGTAAAGACCAGTATCAGTTCTGTCTTGGCCTTCATCGGGTTCAATTAAAACCTTATCACCGACAAGGATTAAATCCTTCTTCATACCTAATCAAAAACTACCGTCTTATTGTTATAAACGAGAATTTTCCTCTCAAGATGCCAGCGAACAGCGCGGCTTAAAACAACCTTTTCGAGGTCTTGGCCTTCTCTAATCAAATCGTCCAAACAGTCGCGGTGGCTGACTCTTGTTATATCCTGTTCGATAATCGGCCCGGCATCTAACTCCTCAGTAACATAATGGCTGGTTGCTCCGATAATCTTGACACCTTTTCGATAAGCCCGCTGGTAAGGATTCTTGCCGACAAAAGCCGGCAGGAAAGAGTGGTGGATATTGATAATCCTGTTGGGAAAATCAGAGATAAAGCGGCTGGTAAGAATCTGCGTGTACCTTGCCAAAACGATCAAATCAATACTGTTGTCGTTTAAAACGTCTATCTGGCGCTTTTCCTGATCAACCTTGTTATCCGGTGAAATGGCGAACTCAAGAAACTTTACGCCAAACTTATCAGCCACCTCCTTGGCTTGAGGGTGATTGCTTATAATTAAAGGTATCTGGCAGGAAAATTGTCCCGCCTTGTAACGCAAGAGTAAATCATAAAGGCAGTGCATGTATTTGGAAACAAAAATGGCTGCCCGCGGGGTCTGATCGGTAAAATACAGTGACCAAGACATATTAAACTCTTTAGCGATAGGATTAAAATAGGAAGAAATTTCTTCCTTTTTGATTTTAAAGCCCTCTAAAGACCATTCAACGCGCATAAAAAAGGTATTGCTTTGATGGTCAATGTGCTGGTCAGCGTGTTCGATATTACCGCCATTTACGTAAATAAATTGAGATACGGCGGCAGTTATTCCCTTTTTATCGGGACAGGATATAAGAAGGATTGCATTACTCATCGTTATAATTATATATTATCTTCCTGCCAAATCAACCTTTTCCTGCTTTTTGACTTAATACCCATTATAACGATCATTTAACCAAAAACAACAGTATAATTCGCACACACTTCTTTTCGCCACCACCGCTAAAGCCACCGAGCAAACTCTTATGCAACAAAACAAGTCTGACTCGTTTTGTTGCATAAGAATCTTTTTCTAATCTTTACAATGTTTTATGCGGTGAAAAGTAGCCCTGTTAATCGCCAACATATCTATTATTTCTTTTACGGAATACCCGCTACTCAATAATCTTTCAATCAATTCCCTGCGTTTTTGTCTATTGTTTATCTGCACTACTCTCTTCTGCCCCCTAAAATATCTTACTAATCCATCTAGTTCGTCTGAGTCTGATTCTCTTTTAATACTCGCTCTGATAATATTAAATGATTCCCATATAAATTGTTTAATGAAAAAAGGCTCTAACAAGACCTTCTTTCTTGTTTTTATCCTTACACTTTCCGCCAACATGTTTATATATTTTTTGCTTGCTTCCTCTATCCGATCGTCTAAAAAAGACAGTATATATTTATAATCGATGAAAGTTTTCTTAAAACCGCCCATATATAAACCAAGGGAACTCCATCTGTATGTCTTGTAATCAGAACAAATTCCACTATTATAAGGATTAAGATGAATATATATAGAAACAGCTATAAGATACCTGTCGTCATTGCAAAGACTCGCTCTATATCTACCGCAGAAAACATGTCCTTTACGTTGATTTTTTTCATTAAAATATTTGGCGTATCTCTCAAAAAGGTTTTTCATCGCTTGGGAAAGGTTTGTTTCTTTTATGCGTAAAAGAAGATGCAGATGATTTGGCAATAAAGCAAAACTAAATAGCTCAAGATTAAACTTTTTGACGACGTCTTTAAGCAGGCGCAGAAAATATAAGTAATCCGAATCATCGCCAAAAAGCAACTCTTTTCCCGGTGCCCGCTGGGTAAGATGATAAACTGCGCCTTCAAAAATAATGCGCTTATTTATCATTAAATATCCTTTAATTTTTTTATTTTCTATCCGCTCTAAAATGTCCATATTTCCCTCTATTTTAATACATTTTCCGTCTTATGCAACATTTTAAGTCTGACTTGTTTTGTTGCATATAGAATATAAACCATTAAATAAAGGTGAAAATGGATGGCAAGAGAGTTTAAAATCTGGCTGGTTTTTTCCTCTATTTATCGTGGTGAAGATATGGGCTTACGGCCGCGTGTACTCTTTGAGCGATAATTTCATACCCCCGGCCGTTGGGATGGATGTAATCGGACATTAAGGAAGGGTTGTTTACTATACCGGATAACAAATCGGGGATGTATACCGCGCCGTTTCTTTCGGCTAAATCTTTATACTCCTTTTTGTATCTTGACATAAGCTGTGGACCGCTTATATCACAAAGGAAAACAAGAGCGCCGCTTTTTTGGATCCTTTTGATAATTTTCTCTAAATTAGCGGCGGTCTCTAAAATCGGCCGGCGCCGCAAAAAATCATTGCCGCCTAAAACAACGATGACGATGGCGGGATCTTTTTCTAAAACATCCTTCTCTAATCTTAAAAGGGCGCTTTCTGTAGTGTCACCTGATAATCCGGCATTAATTACCTCCTTATCTAACAATGCCGCAAGATAAGAAGGATAATCGAAACCGGAAGCCGCGCCGACGCCAAATGTTATGCTGTCACCGAAACAAATTACGTTTGTTCCCTGCCAGTTGAGATTAACCGTATTGTCCCTGCCGCACGCTGCGATAAACAACAAATATCCGCAGAGACAGACCAGCTTAAACTTCCCGCCAGATTTATTAAACATAAACTAGCGTATAGCGTTTAGCGGATAGTATCAACTAATTCAAAATGCCATCGCCATTTAAAAATGTAGCCCCACGTGCATGCACGTGGTACCTACCATTTTGACGGGATTCCTTATCACGTTAGTACGTGGGGCGGAATCCCGATGACAGAAACCGCCATTCATCCACGGGCATGCCCGTGGTCTTCTGGCATCGGGATAACCAATAACCAAGAAACAAGATACAAACAAATCCCGTACTTTAATAATTTGTTTGCAATTAAATCACAATACACAATACACAAATTACAAACAATACACTCCCGCTGCGCGGGATCCCGCTCTATAAAATTAATCAAAGGTACAGGAAAATCCAAAAACCCAAATCACAAAAATCTTTTGTATATTGTTTATTGGAAATTGTAATTTGTTTGTAATTTGGGATTTGTGATTTGTAATTTTTTCCATCATTTCTGTTTGGTTATTGTCTCTTGTATCTTGGTTATTATAATTTACCTCGATAATAGAAAATAATTTCCGCGTTTATCCGCGCCTATTATTAGCGTCCAGCGTGTAGCGTATAGCGTTTAGTAAATAGACATTATGCATATTGACTTATTTATATCCGCCATCTCCCATCTGCAATCTGTAATCTAATATTAACTATACGCTATAAATAATACAATTCAATAAATCATCTCGCACTCTATTTCAAACTGCGCCTTAGGTATAGGCGAATAAAAATCCCGTTCCGTAGATAATGGCTTAACTTTAACAAAATAAGGCGACGCGTCTAAAGAGACAAGATACTGGGAAATCGCTAAATCGACTGTTGTATATTCGGCTAATACTTCTCCAATCAGTAAAAGGACCCGTTTCTCCTGCTTGCGGTCGATCTGCAGGCGTTTTAACACAATACCTTTAGGGGTGATATTACTAAGCTCTTTCAAAATACCGCTCCATAACGGCTGGCGGCCGATAGCCCTTGTTAAAAGGGACTTACGCTGGGCCAACTCTTTTTCAATTGTCAAATACGCGTTGATCTTGTTTATGTTAGGGACCAGCCGGGCTATTTCCGCCTCGGTCGAAACGATAAGCTGCTGGCAATGAATATTCCGGCTCTTACTAAAAATAAACATAGCGGTAATTATGAATAAAAGCATAATAAACCCAACCTTTATGGCGGTTGTCAAGAAACCGATGATCTGCTCTACCTTCTCCTGAACCGGCAGAAGGTTTATTCTCCCCCCCTGGCCGATACAAAGGCCGAAAGCGGCGCCTAAGTGAGGAGCTACTCCCTCCATAACTAGATTATGCTTTGCTTCCCCGGTAACAATCCATCCTTTAACCGCTTTTAAGGGATTAAGTTTATCTACCAGATTAATATGCAGGCTTTGAAGGTTGGCAAAAAGGAACTTATCGATATTCTTCAGGCGGGCGCTCCCGCCGGTAAGATAAAGGCAGTCTATTTTGTTTACGCGAAATGTCCGGTAATAGTAATGTACCGTCCTTACCACTTCGGAATTAAATCGTTCCAATAAAGGCCGGAAAGCCGTGGAGATCTGGCCGCCTTTAATAACACCAAAATCAGTAAAGTACTCAAGAGCAATCTCATCTTCCAGCGGTATGCCGCACTGATGCTTTACCTTCTCAACACTTTCATCGGTAACCGACATCATCCCGGCTGAAACCATAGCTTTCTTTATCGCCTGGGTAAACTGGTCGCCGCCCATAGGAAGCTGGCGGCTAAACTGGAGGCTGCCTTTTTTATAAAAGTTAAACACGCTCTCTTTCGTGCCCATATCCAAAACAGCCGTCAACTCAAGCTGTTTCGCCGTAACCGCGACCAGATTACCTATGGCGTCAGGAATCAAGGATATAACCACCGGCCTTAACCCTATATCTTTCAACAGCTTAATATTTTGGTTTAATACGTCGCGGTCAACGACAATACAGGTAACCTGAAAAATCGTGCTTTTCCCCGTATCCAGCTTATCGGTAACAAAAAAGTTGTAAATAATATTGCTCATGTCGACGTGGAAAGGAAGCTTTTTCTTCAGCTCCGGCTGGACGGCCGATTTTAAATCTTTCTCTGAGACCGCCGACATCGTAAAGGAAAATACGTAGGTTCCTTCTCCCCACATGACTATACGGCCCATGTTAGGTTTTAGGCGTATGTCAGAGATAAACTCTCTTACGAAGGAGACGACAAGATCCCTGCGTTCACTCACACTGTCTTTGGTTAATAACGGCAGGGTGCGCACGCGGTAATCGGCGATTAAATAGCTGCCTCTTGATTTCTTGAGCTGAAGGATTTTAATGTAGCTTGTCCCGATATCTAACCCGAGAACTATCTGGGAAGAAAAGAAGAAACTCTCAAAGGAAGAAAAAAACTGTCCGAAAGAAACCTGGCTTGTCCTAACCGGACTTTTTTTCGGCTGGGGTTTTTCTT
>JBDRDG010000200.1:0-2741 GCA_043821045.1 Candidatus Omnitrophota bacterium
TATCCCTACCCACGAAATGGAATCCATTCCATAAATCTCCACCTTCAAAGACAAAATCACGAAGCCCGCCGACCCAACGCACAAGCGGAACGCAGCCAAACCGCTGGACAAGCATAGGCGCTATCTCCGCCGGCGCGTAATCAGACGGGTTGTAAAAAGCGTCGCAAGAGGCAAGGATCTTAAAGAAAAGGCCTTTGATAAAGCCGTTAATAAAAGCGACGTTCATCCCGATTTTCTCTTTTTTCCGGTGTGTAGCTATATCAATAAATCTCTGCTTTAAATCCGGCATCTCATCAGCCGGCCCGACAATAAGCAAATCAGCTTTTACCTCGGTATTTTCCAGCTCCAACATGCCTGCCCAGACATCAGCGATGATATCAAGCTGTTTCTGGCCGACAAAACGCTGAACAGCCACGAAGAGAAGCCGCTCAGAACCAGGCTTAAGGCCGCCCCACATCTGGTGAGGACGGGCCGCTTCATCTTCTTCGATTTCCGCTATTTCATTCGTTGTCCGCGCCTTCAACAACTCTTCTAATTCCCTCCTGTTTTTGCGGCGCGCCGCAAGAACACTGTCTATTCCGTCGTCAATAGAATAGCGATGTGCTAACGCGACATGTGTCTTTGGATCTACCGCTTCATTATCAATGCCATTAAGAATACCGCCAAACCTTTCTCCGATCACGGCAAAGGCGCGGTTTACAGGATCGAATCTTCTCTCGCGCACGTCATGAGCGTTGCCAAGGCTTACCGTATTGCTGTATTTTCCAGGGCCGTCCCGCTTAATCAATTTGGGAATAATACCGAGCATATTGATAGCATCTCTTTCGGTAACAATCCCGCGGTCAGACTCAGGAAGGCCTAGTTCATAAAACCACCATCCGGGATAAATCCCTTTGTATCCGTCATTATGAACGGTAAACACCCAGCCAGTACGGCTAAAATGTTCGTGATAAAGGCTTATCATGTATAAAGGCCCTAAGGCGGTATGGTGATCATTAAAATGACAGACATCAATATTACCGCCCAGCCGCGCCAGAAGTTCTATTTTGCCGCGGGAGAGTAAAATTGAATCATAAAATTCTACCTGTCTTCTGCGATCGCGGTCATTAAGATGCCCGGCGTAAGGCATAACAAAAAGATCGGAACTCTTAGCGTCTAGCATGTAAACCGTGATGTTATCTATCTGTATTACCTTAGCCCTAAGGCGCTCCGCTGGCCGGCCCACAAAAGGAATCTCCGTCTGGAACCAATCCACATCCTCTATCTCAAAATTGTTATAGTTTTCTTTTAGCAGTTTGAAATAAGGGATGACCACGATGAGCCTGAATTTAGTTTTATCAAATTTGGCTAGATTCTTGGGAAGCTCATACATTACGTCGCCGGCGCCGCCGCCCATAACTATCGGCCTGAATTCCATGCCGCTAAAAGCCACCTTGATAAAATCCCTAAGGGCTAATACTAACCCGTTACCTCGCGGCAACGGTGCCCAGATACGCCTTCCGTCAAATCCCTGCGTATAACATGTAAACATAAAGTTTCTTCTAACAGGAAACGTGATTTCGTATAAGTACTCGCCGCCAACAGATACGCCGGCGCAGGTAAACGGCTCATCGTAATCCTGCCACCCGCCGGAAATATTAGAGTGCAATATAACGCCTAGATCCGGCCTGTTTGCCATTACTTGCAATGTTACATCGTGGCCTTCCGGCACGATAACAGGCTTTTTATTAATAATTGATACATTAGGAATGGCCAGGGCGGAAGAACTAAGTTGTGCATACTCACGTAAGATACGTAAGAAAGTTTGGTTGTAAATATCTATTGCCGTTGCTTCCGGATGATAAGGCACAAAGTCCGGCTCTGTGGCGTCGATGAACGGCTCTTGGAACATCAAACCTGGGACACCATCTTTTATTATTGGCTGCAGCAATCTCTTTACGGCTACCGGATAAATACCCCAGTTCTCATAAGAACTATGGTCTTGCTCCCACCGCGCGCGAACGAACCTAATAAACTCCTCTCTCCTCCGTATTACCTTTAGCTGCTTAAACAGGAGTTGCCTTTTGAGCACCTCTTGATATTCTTGGGCGTTTAGGGTGTAGAAATATATTTTTATCTTTAGAGTCTTCTTGGGAAGTTTAATCAAACTGTGCTTAACGAAAAATAACTCTTCCTGAGCAAGTTCGCACAACCCAATTTCTTCAGTAATCTCCTGCCTGGACTGTAAGACCCAATCATCGTTATCTACCGATCCGGCAATGACGGTTAAAGTAAAAGGGTTTGGCTCAAAGGCTCGGCGGGTAAAGATAATTTCTTCTCTTTCGGGAGTAAACACATATACGTCAACGTTTCCGAAACAAAAACCGCAGAGATTAGCCACAACGTAATCTAACTCAGCACCAAAGGAGTGTTCTTGGTCTAAATCTTCTTCGTTTAAAGTCCGTAAAGGACGGCCGCTACTGTCTACCAATACCGGAATCTTAACCGGCTCTTCAGCAATCCAGTACTTCCCGCTTAAAAGAGCGGCTTCAACAATCGAGATACACTCTCTTACATCGGCCTTCTCTAATCCCAACCTCTCCAATTTACCCCTAATCCTAACCAAATGCCCTTTAATCTCATCAACGGTCATCTTCACCGCGCTGCTTACTCCTGATTCGGCAAGGATTGTCTGGATAAACTCATCGGCCTGGCTTGGTATGTCTTTACGCAGGTCAGGCACGGATAGATTGATAACACCC
>JBDRDG010000201.1:0-7555 GCA_043821045.1 Candidatus Omnitrophota bacterium
AATCCCGTACTTTAATAATTTGTTTACAATTAAATCACAATATACAATACACAAATCACAAACAGCACACTCCCGCCGCGCGGGATCCCGCTCTATAAAATTAATCAAAGGTGCAGGAAAATCCAAAAACCAAAATCACAAAAATCTTTTGTATATTGTTTATTGGAAATTGTAATTTGTTTGTAATTTGGAATTTGTGATTTGTAATTTTTCCCATCATTTCTCTTTGGTTATTGTTTCTTGTATCTTGGTTATTCTCTATTTATCTCATAAAGCTTTCAAGATTTCAATGATGGAGAATAAATTTCCGCGTGTATCCGCGTAAATTTCCGCGCCGATCCGCTTCTATTATTAAACTAAACGCTATACGCTGACTATTGACAATACGTAAGGATTTGTCGGGATGTTATGATTAGCGGTTTTTGCGGCGGTCGCTTATATAGATGCTTCGCGGGAAACTTTTCGCGTACTGTTTTAATTCGATGGCGATCTGAATTATTTGGCCGGTATGGGTTATTGTTCTTTGTTCGTTACTGGCGATGGCTAGGGATATTGTGAGAATCGGTGTTTTACGCATACTGCCCTTGCGGTCTTTAACTTCTATATAACCTCTCTCGGAATCTTCTTTTTTATAAAAAGGAACAAGGCTTGCGTCGAAGTCAGAAATAATCTTGTCGCAGACAGAGTCAACGCTGTCCGGTTCAGTGATAAAAAGGAAGTCATCGCCGCCGATGTGTCCGACGAAATCGTTAAATCCGCCCAGCTCTTTAATAGCGCTGGATATAATCGCCGCTACATTTACAATTATTTTATCGCCCCAGTCAAAGCCATAATAATCGTTGTATTCCTTAAAATTATCCAAATCGGCATAGGCGGCGCAGAAAGGCTGGTTGCTGTTTATTCTTTTTTCCAGTTCTTTTAAGATTGAGGCGTTGCCGGGAAGTTTTGTCAGGGGGTTGGCGTCGAGGTCGCGCTGAGCCCGCCAAAGGCTTGCTTTTATCCGCGTGAGCAGTTCTCCCGCCTGCGGCGGTTTTTCAATGTAATCATCGGCGCCGGCGTATATGCCTTTAATAGTCTCGATTGTATTGTTTTTGTGCACGAGAAGGATAATCGGGATGTGGCGCAGGAGGAAATTGCTCCTGATTTTCTTCGTTAATTCCATAGCGTTTATGCTTTCATCAAGGTCCATGATAATAAGGTCAAAATGTTCTTTTTCCAAGGCAAGCAAAAGAGAGTCGGATTTTTCGTGAAGAGAAAGGATATAACCTTCTCCTTGCAATAGGTTTTCTATGTATTCTTTAGTTTTAGCGTTAGAGGTCAAGAAGAGAATCTTAGATTCAAAAACGCTTTCTTTTTGTATATCTTCTTGCATTATATGGAGTTAAGCAGACCTTTACATATATTCTCAATTTCCTGCGCTGTTTCCGGGCTTAAGATTAACCAGAAATTACCTTGGATTTTATCTTTTTCCTCTTCAAATATCGCCTGTACCATTAATAGAGAGTTTTCGGGATTATACTCGGGGTTTATCGCGTTGATTATTTCGGGAAGAGGAGCGTTAATTAAAATCGGGAAAGACGGTATGATCAACCTTTTTAAGAATAAACCCAGTGAGTTTACATAGCTGGAGATGATGATATTGCCGATCTCTTTTATTACCGACAGCCCCATCTCGGTAAAAGGTCCGATATTACTTTTTATCTGCTCTAATTTGTAGCACATGTCAATCAGTTTATAAGCGCTTTGTTCGTCTAAAAGGAAGACAATTCTGCCCTGGAGGCCGCTTAAGAGGTGGGACTGCATTGTGAAAACCATTCCCGACAGGGCTATTTTATTAGATTTGCCGTCGCAGGGAAGGACATCGACTATCGGCAGGCGGAGAAGTATTTTTCTGCCGAGAATTTCCGAAAGGGCCGTGCTGCCGTGAGCGGCGGCAGTATTCCCTACTTCACGAAGAATATCCATTTTATCACGCATTATTACCTCCTTATACTGTATAAATAGTATCATTTTAAATACTTTTGTGCAAGGGTTTTTTGGCTTTAGTTTTTTCCTCCCCGGATAAAGAACGAAGGAAAACAACGCGGTTTGCCGCGGGAAGAGATAAGAAGTTTTATCTTTTTGGCATACGTCTTAAGACGGGAGAGATTCAATCTTTTCTTGTCTGTTTTGAATATCAAAATGGCATCTGTTATAATGAGAGATAGGATAAAAAGAGACATGTCTTGACAAAATTAGCATTATAGTATAGATTTCCCTATGGGGTTGCTGTCGTGAAGGGAGATCTCCTCAAACGGTGTATGAATATGAATAAGAATATATATCTAGTGGGGTTTATGGGGGCGGGGAAGAGCGCCGTCGGTAAAGAACTTTCAGCCAGGACCAATAAAAATTTTATCGAAATGGACGAGATTATCGAGCAGAAAGAAGGGATGGCGATTAGCGATATTTTTGCTAAAAAGGGAGAAAACTATTTTCGTCTCCGGGAGAAGGCTCTTTTAGCCGATATTGCCAAGGATGAGAATCTTATTGTCAGCTGTGGCGGAGGTGTGGTTATTGATCAAGACAACATTATCCTATTGAAAAAGACCGGCTTTATGATTTGGCTTGAGGCTGATATTGAGACTCTTTACCGGCGGACAAAGAGTTGTGTTAATCGACCGCTTCTTGACGTAGCCAATCCCGAGGAAAAGATCCGCCAGTTACTCAAACAGCGCCAAGCCTTTTATCGGGAGGCTCACTTTTGGCTTGATACAAGCCATTTGTCAGTTGATCAAGTGGCGGATGAAATCGCAAGAAAGCTTAAAGATGATTAGGAAATCTTTAGTTTTACTGAATAGATTGAAGCCTATCTCTTGGCAACGCCTGGAGAGTATTGCCGTTTATTTTCAAAATATAGATGAAATTTTCAATGCCAATAGAGGGGATTTTTTAGATGCCGGATTTAGTAAAAGCGAGGCGGAACGTATTTTATCCCTGCGTAAATCAAGAGAAATTGACGATGAGTTGTCTTTGATCACGAAGAGGAAGATTAAGGCGGTCGATTTATTTGATCAAGATTACCCTTTTTTTTTAAAAGAGAGTTATTACCCCCCTTTGGTTCTTTATATAAAGGGTGATAAAAAATGTCTAAATGAATTTTGTTTCGCCATTGTCGGTTCGCGTTTAGCAAGTTTGTACGGTATAGCTATGGCCGATAAGTTCGCTTATTCTCTTTCTTCCCTTGGTATGGTGGTAGTTTCCGGTTTAGCTAGAGGGATAGATACCGCCGCCCATAAAGCGGCCTTAAAAGGGGGAAAGACCGTTGCCGTCTTAGGCAGCGGCCTTCTCAATATTTATCCCCGCGAAAACATGCCTTTGGCGGAAGCAATCGCCGAAAACGGCGCGGTAGTGTCTGAATTTTCTCCTCAGGCGGCGCCGTTAAGAGAAAATTTTCCCCGCCGCAACCGCATAATAAGCGGTTTGTCAAAAGGGGTTTTGATCGTGGAAGCGGCGGCTAAAAGCGGCGCTTTAATTACCGCCCGTTACGCCCTCGAGCAGAACAGAGAGGTTTTTGCTTTGCCGGGAAAAGCCGATTCGCCGACAAGTATGGGAACGCACAGTTTAATAAAAGAAGGGGCGAAACTGGTTGATTGTTTAAGCGATATACTCGATGAGTTTAATATCCCTTGGCGGAAAATAGAGGAAAAAATTAATTTGACTGCCGATGAAAAGAAAGTTTTTGATATAATTAATAGTCAGGGAGTATTTCTTGAAGAGATTGCCGTGAACAGCCGCTTAGAACGGAGTTTGATAAATAGGATTGTTCTCGGTCTTCAAATCAAAGGTTTTATTAAGGAGATAAAACCTTTATGTTTTGCCAGGGTAATATAACTAGCGTATAGCGTATAGTAGATAAAGGATATAGAGATATGGCAAAATATCTGGTCATTGTTGAATCACCTACAAAGGCGCGGACGATTACCTCTATTTTGGGCAGTGAGTATGAAGTTACCTCTTCCATGGGGCACCTGGTGGATTTGCCTTCGCGGTCGATCAGTATCGATATAGAGGGCGGCTTTGTGCCTTCTTACAATATAATCCCCGGCAAGAAAAAAACCGTAAGCATGTTGAAGAAAAAAGTTAAGGGAAAAGAAGGGGTATATTTGGCTACCGATCCTGACCGGGAGGGCGAAGCAATAAGCTGGCACATAAAAAATATCCTTGAGCGTGATAAGATAAAGTTCTGGCGGGTGGTTTTTCATGAAATAACCGAATCAGCGATTAAAGAGGCATTTTCCCGCGCCGGGGAGTTAAATCTTGATAAAGTCAACGCACAGAAAGTACGCCGCGTCCTTGACCGGATAGTAGGGTATTACCTCTCGCCCCTTTTATGGAAGAAGATCGTCCGTGGCCTTTCGGCGGGAAGGGTCCAGTCAGTCGCTCTTAACTTTATCGTTGAACGAGAAAAAGAGATTAAACAGTTCGTCCCCACGATAACTTATGAATTAGAGGCTTTTTTCCGTAAAGACAATACGCTCTTTCCGGCAAAGCTTAAAGAGTTTGATCAAAAAAAAGCTGTTTTCATCAAAAAGGAAGAGGCCGACGATGTCCTCAAGGCTTTAGAAAAAGAGTGTTTTTTCGTTAAAGATATTAATAAACGGCAGTTTAGGCGCAAGCCGCCGCCGCCGTTTACAACTTCTTTACTGCAGCAGGAAGCTTTTAACAAACTGCGTTTTTCTTCGAAAAAGACAATGCTCGTTGCCCAGAAGCTTTATGAAGGTGTCGAGATTAACAATGAGATGTCCGGTTTAATAACCTATATGCGCACTGATTCCTTCCGTGTTTCTGACAAGGCAAAGGACGAGGTAAAAAATTTAATTAAAGAAAGGTTCGGCGAAAATTACATGGTCGAAAAAGATTATAAGCATAAAGATAAGAAATCAGCCCAGGGAGCGCATGAGGCGATCCGGCCTACTTTATCTTCAAGGGACCCCGCCGCGGTTAAGGATTATTTAAGCCCCGATGAGTTAAAATTATACGAGCTTATCTGGCGGAGGTTCGTGGCTTCGTTTATGAAAGAGGCTGTTTTAGAGGCGTCGAAAGTAACTATCGGTAATCAACGGGCTGATTTTGTCGCCGAAGAAAGGAAAGTAGTTTTTGACGGCTTCTTGAGCGTGTTAGGAAGGGAACAGGAGAGATTACTTCCGCCTATGGCTGGGGGTGAAGAAGTTATTTTGGATAAGATAGCCGTTGTTGAAAAAACAACAAAAGCGGCGCCGCGTTTCACCGACGCTTCTTTAGTGAAACTCTTGGAAGAAAAAGGCATCGGGCGGCCGTCTACTTACGCGCCGATAATATCCACGTTGATCATGAGGAATTATATCCGGCGGGAAAAAGGATCTTTTGTTCCTACCGACCTTGCCTTTAAGGTGTGCGATCTTCTCGTTGAGCATTTCCCCGATATCATGGATGAGAATTTTACCGCTCAGATAGAAGAGAGACTTGATGCCGTTGAAGACGGTTTAATCGACGGTAAAAATATACTGGATGAGTTTTATCCGCCGTTTAAAAAAGAGGTGGAGGAAGCCACGCAATTGATAAAAAAACATGTCGAACTTATTGATAAAATCTGTCCTAAATGCGGGCGCCAGCTTATGATAAAATGGTCCAAGCGCGGCAGGTTTTTAAGCTGCAGCGATTTTCCTCAGTGTAAATATGCCGAAAGTATAACCAGTGGCGTCAGCTGTCCTGATTGTAAGGAAGGGGAGTTGATTGAACGCAGGAATAAGCGCGGCCAGTTCTTTTACGGCTGCAGCCGTTTCCCCCAGTGCCGTTATACTTCGCGTTTCCTGCCTAAACAGGCGGCGGACAGCAGCGGCCAAAAAGAGCAGCCAAAACAGTAAGAACTCTTGTTATAAATAGTCGCCATGATTCCTTTTTCTTATTATATCGACAAATTTCTTAATTATCTGGAGATTGAAAAAAATTATTCCGGCCACACCCTGATTAATTACCGCATAGATTTAACCGATTTTGCGAATTTTCTCGGCGAAGACGGCCAAAAAGACGTTGATATAAATAAGATAGATTATCTTTTTTTGAGAAAGTTTCTTGGCAGGCTTGCGGTAAAGAACCTGAAAAAACGCACGGTTTCGCGTAAAATATCGACCTTAAAAAGTTTCTTTAAATTTCTTATGCGGGAAAATGTGATAAAAAATAATCCCGCCGTCTCTTTGATTTATCCCAAGATGGATAAAAATCTGCCGCATTTTCTGACCGAGCAGGAGGTTGGCGCTATATTGGGAATGGATAGTGGCCGCGATTTGTTCAACCTGCGTGATAAAGCGATCATTGAGTTTCTTTACTCATCGGGGGCAAGAGTCTCGGAAATGGTATCGGTTAAAAGCGAAGATATCGATTTGATCGGCGGGATAGTGAAAGTTAAAGGAAAAGGGCGTAAAGAAAGACTTTTGCCTTTGGGAGAGCCGGCCCTTGTTACGATAAAAGATTATATCGATAAAAGAAAAGACGCCTGTCCTTATCTTTTTATTAACCGCCGCGCCAGGCGAATTACTGACCGCGGCGTGCGTAATATAATTAATAAATATATCGGCAAAGTTTCTCTATCGTTAAAAGTATCTCCCCATACATTCAGGCATTCTTTCGCGACTCACCTGCTTAACCGCGGTGCCGATTTGCGCAGCGTGCAGGAACTTTTAGGCCATTCCAGTATAGCCACGACGCAAATTTACACCCATCTAACAATAGATTCTTTAAAGAGAGTTTATGAGAGAACTCACCCCCGCGCATGAGCATCACCATTCTTTTATTTATTTATGAAGTTCTTTTCGGCCTTGCTCTTCTTTTATATATACCCAAATATATTTGGCAGGGTAAATTCAGTCCGAAAGCTTTCATCAGAAGGTTTTCCTTTTTCTCTTTTGAGTCTGAAGATAAAGAGTCGATATGGATACAAGCCGTAAGCGTAGGCGAAGTTTTAGCGGTTAAGAAATTAGTAAACCAGCTGCGACAGAGGAGTTCTTTACGCTTGGTTCTTTCCAGTACGACTCTCTCGGGATATAAAGTCGCCGTAAAACATTTCGCCCCGGATGTTTTTGTTTTTTTCTTCCCCTTCGATTTCACTTTTGTCCTAAAGCGGGTGATAAAAAAGGTAAAACCAAAAGTATTCGTTTCAATTGAAACCGAGATCTGGCCGAATCTATACTACCAATTGAAACAAAAGGCCGTCCCGACAATAATTCTTAACGGGCGGGTTTCTGATGAGGCATACCGGCGTTACCGCGCCGTTAAGTTTATTGTAAAAAAAATATTATCCCTCTGTTCCTACATAGGGGTTCAAAATGAAGATTACCGGCAGAAATTTATCTCCTTAGGGGCGCCGCCCCAGATAGTTTGTATTACCGGCAATATTAAATTTGACAGTTTAGAGTCTTCAAAAGAGTCGGAAGATAAATTTAACGCTAAATACGCCGCTTTATTGAAGAAAGATTCAGACTTGCTTTTAATCGCCGCTTCCACGCACCGTCCGGAAGAAAAGATAATTTTAGATATT
>JBDRDG010000202.1:0-2209 GCA_043821045.1 Candidatus Omnitrophota bacterium
TAAAAAGAGGCGGTTCCTCAGAACGCTGGTATAAAATATATACCACGTTAGTTATTTTAGAACGCTGGTACAACAGGGTACCACGTTAAATAAAGGAGGTAACCGCCATGAATTACGTAGGAGTTGACTTACACAAAGAGCGTTCCTGGTTTTATATTATGGACGAAAACGGCCGAAGAATATCCAGTAAAAGTATATCAAATGAAATAAGGGTATTAAAGGGATATTTTGAGTCTGTTCCCCGCCCGTTTAAACTGGCTGTTGAAGCAACATACAACTGGTATTTCTTTGTTGATTTAGCAGAAGAATACGCTGAAAAAGTATATCTGGCCAACTCGTATGAACTAAAAGCTTTCGCTAAAAGAAACAAAAAAACAGATAAAATCGACGCTAAACTTATTGCTGATGTTTTACGTAAAGGATATTTACCATCGGTATATATTTCCGACAAGAAAACCCGTGAGCTTAAAGAGTCTTTACGTTATCGGATGAATCTCGTCAAAGACCGGTCCAAGACAATCTTTAGATTAAAGGCGTTATTAGATAAACTAGGGTTACAGGCAACCGGCGATTTTACGACAAACAAAGCACTGGATAGTATCGATTTTACTCCTATCCCTGCCGGATATCATCTATTGGTGAATAAGTATGTTGAACAATTAAAATGGTATCGTGAAAAGATATGTGATTACCGCCGTAATCTAGAAACGCAATTAATAATAGATCAGGATATAGTGAATTTAATATCAATCCCTGGGATTAGCTTCTTTAGCGCCGCATTAATAAAAACCGAAATTGCAGACATATCGCGATTTAAGAATTTTAACCGTTTATGTTCGTATGCCGGGCTTGCTCCCAGAGTACATCAAAGCGCTGATACTTTACGACACGGCCCGCTTAGTAAAAACAGATGCAAAAATCTCCAATGGATATTAATTGAAACCGCTATACATTTTATACACGCTATGCCTCGTGTCGCTAAAAAACATGAGAGGATCAAAAAACGTAAAGGTTTCAATACAGCGAAAGTTGCCACTGCCCGCGACATGCTCAAAGCTGTATATTGTGTTTTAAAAGAAAAAAGGCCGTTTGTTATAGACAGGGATATTTTATCCGGACACACGCGGCTCTTGCGCTCTACGGGGTCTGAAGCTATGGCTTGCCGGATGCTTCCTTAGGTCTGATTAGCGGAGAGCCGCCCATCCGATATTATCATGCTGGCCGTTAATATACGGCGCAGCCAATAGGTGACTGAAGTTCGGTATAATCCGAAGCTTCTTGAGATAATAAGTTGTGTCCTTTTTTTAATGTCTTTTTAGCTAAAACTAATTTTAACGGGGAACTACTATCTTTTCTTGACTTTTATATCAATAGGTGACCCGTTTTCCGGTATATATTTACTTCAATTCTGCGAGCTTCAACTCATCCAATATCCAGTTAATGTTAAGGTCCAGTTTTTTATCTTTGTTCAGCTTCTCAATACCTTTCAAGTGCTGTTTCATAAGATCGAGAAGTTTTGACCGCATCGCGGGGTCTTTTGCGGCTTGGCGAGGTGTCAGATTATTTATGGCGGGAATTTGCTCATCGATAAACTTCCCGTAGTGATTTTTATAAAAGTCCTGAGCGAGCTTGCGCTCAATTTCTATGGGGATAGGTTCACCTTGCGTTTTCGGTTCTTCGGAAAGCACTTCATCGCGCAGGCCGCCATCATCATCAATCTTTCCCGCCATCTGCTTAGCTAAATCAACTACCATTTCATTTTGCAGAGTAACTGTTTCTTTGAAATATTTCTCAATCATCTTCTTGGCGAATTTAAACTTTTGCTTGGAAAATACTTCTATAATAATTCTATCCGGGCAAAGGGTAAGATTACCTATTGTGCCAACGCCATGACTTTCGTCATCGTGGCGGAAAGCGGAATTCATCGCTTTTTCAAGGGCCTTTGACTCACCCCGACGCAGCCATGAATAATAAAACGCGCCTTCAATAGGTTTTTCTTCGGGATTTCTTTCTCTAACCTGAAAATCAGGGTAGCTGTCTATGGTAGCTTTAATCGCGGCGAATTTACCCTCTATCTTATAAAACGCTTTACATTGATGCATATCCATACGTTCCAACACGGCAATGTGCTTATCGCGCGCGAGATTAAACGCCATTTCACAAAAAGCCCCGAAGTTTTCCGATAAATAGTCCTTTACGGTAAAATCCT
>JBDRDG010000203.1:0-3068 GCA_043821045.1 Candidatus Omnitrophota bacterium
TCTTCGCCGAATACCCCGCGGCAAGCCGCGGTGAGTTTCATTTACACTGTTTGATCAAATTCCGGCCTATACTTAGCTGTCCCCTTAACGCCTTCCATCTTGGTTCCGTCAAACATTAATATCATAAACACATCTTCCGGCACGTCCCACTGGCTGCCGATACCATAGCGACTAGCCGGCTCAAAACCGAAGCGCGGGTAATATTCAGCGTGTCCTAAAACAATCACGAATAAACAGCCCTTTTTTTCTAATTCAGTAAAGCCGGCGCGTACAAGCGCTGAACCAACACCCTGTTTCTGATACTGCGGTAAAACAGCCATCGGCGCAAGTCCCACCCCTTCTACCCGGCTACCATCTTCGCCTTCTATAACCGCCGGCGTAAAAAGAATGTGCCCGACAAGACAGCCGTCGATTTCAGCCACAAGCGATAAAAAATAACTGCATTTATCGCGCAGTTTATCGATGATATCCGCTTCTTGCCGCTGGCCAAAGGCCTTTTCGTTTATATCGCGGATAACCGCGATATCTTTTCTTTTCTCTCCACGTACTGTTATCATTGTTTATTTACTCCTCCCGCCCGACCCTAAAACAAACCGCCTCTTTAATACATTCTATCACAGAGAGTTAATAAGACAAATCCCCCTGCCGTAAAGGGACATCCTTATTCCTTTGTATGCGGAAATGTCTGAATGGTATTGGAAAAGGATTAATTTCCAGCTTTGACGGCTGACCCTGTTGTTTTCGTGCCTAAGGATGCTATCTCATATTTTTTTGTTAATTATTTGAAATTACAAGGCTTCATGAAAGCTTTCTGAGGAAAAGTTTGTGTCGCTAGTGAGATTAACCCCTAACCTCCTCAATCCCGCTTCATCGCCGGAAGTCGGAATATGAGTTATATGAACCTCGCAGCCATGGAGCTCTTTTAATTTCTCTATTGCCAGCTGGGCAGCTGGGTTTGTAGCGGCGCTAATACTCAAGCTTATTAAAGTCTCGTCCAAATCCAGGCTTATTGTTTTAGCGTCCAGAATATTCTTTTTCAAATTTGATATGGAACTGATAATATTATCCGACAGCAACGGTATCTTATCGGGAACTTCCGCTATCTTTTTAAGGACATTTATGATCAGGCTTGACGCCGCGTGCATAAGCGATGAATTCTTCCCGGTGACAATTGTCCCGTCATGCAATTCTATGGCGGCGCCGCAATAAACCCCCTCGTTGCCCATGCCTTTTTCTTCCGCCTCTTTAGAAACGGCTCTCGCCGCCTGCACAACCCGTCGGTCACTAACTTTAACGCCCATCTCTTCCATTAACAGCTCGGCCCTCTGCAGCGAATCTTTATCAATCAATCCCATAATATACTCATAATTGTAACGGAAATACCTCCTTATTGCCTCCTGCTTTGCCGCTTCTTGACAAACCTTATCATTAACAATACCGAATCCGGCACGATTCACACCCATATCGGTAGGAGATTTATATACCACCTCTCCCATGATTTTTCCTAATATCCTCTTAAGGACGGGAAATATCTCTACATCACGGTTATAATTAACCGTTGTCTCCTTATAGGCCTCAAGGTGAAAAGAATCAATCACGTTAAAGTCTTTAATATCTGCCGTGGCGCATTCATAAGCCGTATTAACCGGATGTTTTAAAGGCAAATTCCATATGGGAAATGTTTCGAATTTCGCGTAGCCGGCTTTTACTCCTTTTTTATATTCGTGGTAAAGCTGAGAAAGGCAGGTAGCGAGTTTGCCGCTTCCCGGCCCGGGGCCGGTAATAATCACCAGACGTTTTTTTGTTTTTATATACTCGTTGGCGCCATAGCCCTGATCACTAACGATCAAATCGGCATCCGTGGGATACCCTTTGGTAAAGGGATGCGTATACACTTTAATCTTGCGGCGTTCCAACTTATTTTTAAAAATAGTCGCTGCCGGCTGGCCTTCAAAACGGGTAATAACTACGGCACATACCACGACACCCCAGCCTTTTAAATCATCAATGAGTTTTAAGGCATCAACATCGTAGGTTATACCGAAATCGGCTCTTATTTTCCTCCTCTCAATATCACCGGCATAAATGCACAAAATTATATCAGCTTCATCTTTTAATTGCTTTAGGAGCCGCATCTTTACGTTAGGGTCAAACCCGGGCAAAACCCGCGCGGCGTGATAATCGAAAAGAAGTTTTCCGCCAAATTCCAGATAAAGTTTGTTATCAAACCTCCTGACCCGTTCCAAAATCGCCGCGGTTTGCTCGCTTAAATATTTTTCATTATCAAAGCCGACTTTTTTATTCATAACACCCTCTTTTCTTGATTTTCTATATAATCATTGAGGAAATCACACAATCACAACGCGGATATTCTACAACAAAATGAATCTGATAACAAGACGAATGTTAACCGGTACACGGGTACACTCTGATTCCGCAGCGGGAATTATAATCCCTGGTTTTTACACATGGCTCGATCGGGCTCGTTATATTTATCTCTTCCTTGGATCAAACCCGGTAATTTTCACGAATTTCTCAAACTCCCCATGATACCATTAACAATATCCTGCCTTGATAAATCGGGGGTTGAAACGAAACAGTTGTCAATTGATTTTGCTTTTGTTACTGCTTTTTCATAAGGCATGGGATATAAAGTTATGAAATCCTTAAAGGCCTTACCGGCATAGGGGCCGGACTCAAAAGGTTTTTCATAATCAAGAGCTATGGGGCAATCAGGCATGGGCGTTAAAATATTATATCCGAATTTTGCCGGTTTAGTTTCAATTAAAAAATTCCTCGTGGCTTTAATTGTTTCTTTTGACTCCCATGGCAAACCAATCATCACAAATCAATTGGCGCTAATTCCGATAGACTGGGCTTTTTTTAGAAACTTCACGTTTGTTTCAACTCTTGTTTTTTTGTTTATCAAATCTAAAAATTTCTGACTTCCCGATTCTATCCCTATACCTAACTCAGCGCAGCCTGAATTATGCATAGATTCTAAAAGGTATTGGTCAAAAGAGTTATCGGCGCGGGCATAACAGCGGTATTTAATACGGTAATTTCTT
>JBDRDG010000204.1:0-6252 GCA_043821045.1 Candidatus Omnitrophota bacterium
AAAGAGTTTGCCCGCAAGCGCGGTATAGAGGTGAGGGTTTATATGATTATATATGAATTAACCGATGAGATTAAATCGGCTTTAGAAGGTATGCTTGCGCCTAAGATTAAGCGGACTTTCTTAGGCCGGGCAAAAGTTTTACGTATATTTAAATTATCGCGTTCCGGCGTGATCGCTGGATGCGTGGTGCAGAAAGGGAAAATAGTTAGGGGCGCTTTTGGCGAACTCATAAGAGAGGATCAGGTGGTTACTAAGGGTAAAGTGACTTCTTTGAAAAGATTTAAAGATGATGTTCGCGAGGTAATTGAGGCGGCAGAGTGCGGTATAGGCATAGATTATAATGATATCAAAGAAGGCGACTATATCGACGTATTTACCGAAGAGAAGATAGATCGAAAACTGTGAGAATGAATAAGTATGGTTAAAAAAAGAGTATTAAGCGGTATCCGTCCGACCGGCAAGCTCCATTTAGGTCATTGGGTGGGAGCCCTCTCTAACTGGACTTCCCTTCAGGATGAATATGACTGTTTTTTTATGGTCGCCGATTGGCATGCTTTAATGAGCGAGTATAAGAATTCCCGGCAGATTAAAAACAGTATAATTGATAATGTTGCCGATTGGCTTGCCTGGGGGATTGATCCGCAAAAGAGCGTTCTTTTTATCCAGTCGGAAGTGAGAGAACACTTAGAGCTTTTTATGTTATTGTCTTTTATCGTGCCGTTAGGGTGGCTTTTTCGCTGCCCTACTTTTAAAGAGCAGCTGGTTCAACTTAAAGAGAAAGAGGTAAATACTTATGCTTTTTTGGGATACCCGGTATTGCAGGCTGCGGATATCCTTCTTTATAAAGCCGATTCTGTTCCCGTGGGAGAAGATCAGCTGCCTCATCTAGAGATCACAAGAGAAATTGCACGGCGGTTTAATTTTATTTATGGAGAAGATGTTTTTGTCGAACCACAACCGCTTCTTACATCTATACCGAAACTTTTAGGTTTGGATGGGAGAAAGATGAGCAAGAGTTACGATAATTTTATCGCTTTGGATGAGGATGAAACAGCGGTTAGGAATAAGGTCCTTTCAATGTTCACTGACCCTTTGAGGATAAAAAAAAGCGATATCGGGCATCCTGATACCTGCAATGTTTACAGTTATTATGCGGTTTTTTCGCCGGAAAAGAAAGAAGATGTTTATCGCTGGTGTGCGAATGCCGAGAAAGGATGCCGTGAATGTAAAGGAGTCCTTGCCCGGACGATTGTCGATCTTGTTGTTGAGAAAGGGAAACGCAAAAAAGATATTTTAAAAAAAGAGGGCTACCTGCGTTCGATCCTTGATGATGGCCGGCGGCGCGCCGAGGAGTTTGCCGTCAAAACACTAGAAGAAGCCAAAAGGGCGGTAATTGGATAATGAAGATACATCTTGAAATTTTTGAAGGTCCTTTGGATTTGCTTCTTTATCTTATAAGGAAGAATCACGTTAGTATTTGTGATATACCAATTGCCCAGGTTTGTGAACAGTACCTTCAGTTTTTGGATTTAATGAAACTGCTTGATATCAACATTGCGTCTGAATACATGGTGATGGCCGCGACCTTAATTAATATAAAGTCAAGGATGCTTCTTCCCAAAGAGGAAGTTCCCCAAGAAGAGGATGACCCTAAAGAAGAGCTTGTCAAAAAACTCCTAGAATATCAGAAGTTCAAAGAAGCCGCCACCTATTTAAAAGAAAGGGAAAGCGAAAGGCTGAAATACATAAGTCGTTCTCAAAGCCAGGGACCGGAAAACCAAGAGTTATATTTCGAAGCTTCCATATTTGACTTGATCAACGCCTTTAAGACCGCCCTTAAAGATGTGCCAAAAGATATATTCTTTGAGGTCATTGAAGATGAATTTACCGTTGATCAAAAAATACACGACATACTCCACATGTTTCTTTTTCGAGAAGAAATTTCTTTGGATCAACTTTTTGCCTCGGCAAAAAATAAGTTAGAGATTGTTGTTATATTTCTTGCCATTCTTGAATTAATGAAATTAAGGGAGATTCTGGCAATTCAGAAAGATTTGTTCGCTTCGATAATCCTTGTAAGGAGAGACCGGGTCGAAAGTACTTTATGAGCCAAGATAGATTTATCGATAATTTTCAGGAGAATGAAGAGGAGAAAATCATTAACCTCTCATTGCGCCCCTCTAAAATAAGCGAATTTATCGGGCAGAAAGAGGTGATTTCATCTTTATCGATTGCCATCGAAGCGGCAAAGAAGCGCAATGAGCCTTTAGAACACGTTCTATTATCCGGCCCTCCCGGTTTGGGCAAGACTTCTTTGGCTTATTGTATCGCTCACGAAATGGGAACGAAACTTACCGCCACAAGCGGTCCGGCAATTGAACGGGCGGGAGATTTGGTGGGAATTCTTACTAATTTAGAGAAGGGCGATATACTATTTATTGACGAGATTCACCGTTTATCACGCGTTGTCGAAGAGTTCTTATACCCGGCTATGGAAAATTTTCAGATTGATTTTATTATTGATAAAGGACCCTATGCTAAGAGCGTGAAATTTAACTTAAAGCCGTTTACGCTTATAAGTGCGACTACCCGCAAAGGGGGATTAAGCGCGCCTTTGCGCGGCCGTTTCGGCCTTTTTTTTGATTTTGATTTCTATGGACCGGCTGATTTAGTTTTTATTGTAAAACGCAGTGCCCAGCTTTTAGATATTTTTATTGATGATGAAAGTGCTTATGAACTTGCCCGCCGTTCACGCGGTTCGCCGCGCCTGACCAATCGAATTTTAAGGAGGGTAAGAGATTATGCCCAGGTAAGAGGAGAGGGGAGAATTACTTATGAAATTACTTGCCAGGCTTTAGATAATATTCGTATTGATAATCAAGGTTTTGATGAGTTGGATCGCAAATATCTCAAAGCAATAATTGAAATTCATCGCGGCGGTCCGGCGGGCATTGAAGCGATAGCGGCGAGTTTGGGAGAGGATAAAGATACGTTAGAAGATGTAGTTGAACCGTATCTTTTAACCAAGGGATTTATTAAACGCACCCCGCGCGGGCGAGTCGTGACCGAAGAATCCTGTAGACACCTTAATTTGGCCTTTCCCAAAGAGACACAGGATAAATTATTCTGACTATTCCAAGGTGGTTAAATGTTTGTGAGTTTAGCAAAAGCAGCTATTGTTTTAGGTGTGATTATTACCGCCATGGGAGTTTTTTTGCTGCTCATTTCGAAATATAATATATTCTATTTGGGGCGCTTGCCAGGAGATATTTTTATTGAGAAAAAGAATTTTTCTTTCTATTTTCCTCTGGCTAGTTCGATTATTGTAAGTATTTTCTTGAGCATAATTGTTTATTTTATCTCTAAAAAATAGCTTTGCGATAACATCTTAAAAGAAATGAATTAGCAATACCCCGTCGGGTGGCTGGTAGCGGGGAGAAAAAAGGGATTTATTATGCCGTTTAAAATATTGAAAGAAGGTATAAAAACGAGAGCAAGAGTGGGAATCTTTGAAACAGCTTCCGGTAAAATCAAGACGCCAGCTTTTTTCCCGGTTGCTACCCAGGCGGCAGTTAAAGGCATGTCATCGCGGGAATTAAATGAGGTTGGTATTAGCGGTCT
This sequence comes from Candidatus Omnitrophota bacterium, assembly GCA_043821045.1. Taxonomy (GTDB): domain Bacteria; phylum Omnitrophota; class Gorgyraeia; order Duberdicusellales; family 4484-171; genus JBDRDG01. Next base: position 3,622 of record JBDRDG010000204.1, read on the forward strand.
TTTAGTAAACGCTTATCACCTGTACTTGCGGCCGGGAGTAAGAGTGATTGAAAAAATCGGCGGAATACATAAATTTATGGGGTTTTACGGTCCGATTATAAGCGATAGCGGCGGCTATCAGATTTTCAGCCTTGCCCGTCTGCGTCAAATAAATGATGAAGGGGTTACCTTTCAGTCGCATATCGATGGGAGCACAAAGTTTTTCTCGCCGGCCGAGGTGATAAAAATACAACTGCGTCTTAAGACGGATATCGTTGTCCCTTTAGATGAATGTGTTAAACTGCCGGTAAATAAGGATTATGCCGCGGCGGCGGTAAAACGTACGGTCAAATGGGCAGAGATTTCAAAACGGAGTTTCGAGAGGAATAAGACAAGCAGCACATTATTTTTCGGTATTTTGCAGGGAGCGACCTATCTTGACCTGCGTCAGGAGTGTGTTGAAGAAATAGTAAATTTAGGTGTTGACGGAGTAGCGATCGGCGGCTTAAGTGTCGGCGAGTCTTCTTCCGAACGGCACGATGTTCTTTCTTGTATAGGAGACAAATTGGATCCGAAATATTTAAAATATTTCATGGGGTACGGAAAACCGGTTGACATAATCGAGGCGGTTGAGCGGGGCATTGATTTGTTCGATTGCGTTATCCCCACGCGTCTTGCCCGTACCGGCACGGCTTTTTCCTGGTCGGGGAAGATTGTTGTAAGGAACGCAAGCTTTATTCACGATAGCGAACCTATCGATTCCGGCTGCTCTTGTTATGTCTGTCGTAACTTTTCCCGGGCATATATACGTCATCTCATAAACGTCAAGGAGATGCTTGCCGTACAGCTTCTTACTTACCATAATATTTGGTGGTACAATTCCTTTATGCAGAATATTCAATTTGCCATAGAACACGGTAAATTTGTTCAGTTTAAGAAAGAATTTTTATCAGTTTTTAAAGACAGGGCTTAATAAACAGCAAGGATTATTTTGCCGATTCGGCAAAATAATCCGGTTATTCTTCTTCGCCGAATACCATGTGGTTTGTCACAGAGATGTTCTTCATCGCGAAAGCTTCGGAGAAACCTTTTCGAAGTTCTCCTTCGGAGAGCGAAGAAGGGAAGGCGAAGGAAGGTATATCCAGGTATTCGGTTTTGAAGAAATGAACTGGATACCCCGCGGCTTGCCGCGGGGAGGAATAATGTGTTTCATTTAGGTCGAGGAATTTCACGGCGATTATGATTATTGATGTACTGACGATTTTCCCTCAAATGTTTAAACCGATAATCGGCGAGTCAATGGTAAAACGGGCCCAGGAAAAGGGGTTGCTGAAGATACATGTGCATGACTTACGCGATTATTCTTTACTGCCTCATAAGAAAGTTGACGCCCCTAGCTTCGGCGGCGGGCCGGGTATGGTGATTAGACCGGAAGCCGTATTTAATGCCGCGGAAGATATTCTCGGTTACAACCTTTATCCGAGAAAAAAACGAGACTCGGCCAAGAGAATCATTTTCTTTACGCCGCAAGGAAATATTTTAAATCAGAGAAAAATTAAAAAGTTTTTTAAATTTGAAAGATTAATATTGATCGCCGGGAGATACGAAGGAGTTGATCAGCGCCTGCGCAGTCATTTAGTGGAAGAAGAGGTTTCTATCGGCGATTATGTCTTAAGCGGCGGTGAACTGCCGGCAATGATTTTTATCGATATGATTACAAGGATTATCCCCGGTGTTGTCTCTTGTCCCAATTCGATAAAAAAGGAAAGTTTTGAAAATAATCTCTTAGACCATCCTCATTATACAAAACCAAGAGATTTCCGCGGGTTAAAGGTTCCGGCGGTACTGCTTTCCGGCGACCATAAAAGAATTGAGGCGTGGCGAAAGGAGAAAGCTTTAGCGGTAACAAAGAAGAGACGCAAAGATTTATTAATGTTTAAGAGTTAGATCGGTATATAATAGCGTTTAGCGTATAGAAGATAGGAGATAATTATAATCAACAAAATTTAATATACGCTAAACGCTATACGCTATACCCTACTAATAGAATTTTAACGAGAAGGATATTTTTGACAATGCGTATTATCGGTAAAGGAGGGTTATATGAATGAATTAGTGCAAATAGAAAAAGATATGCTTGACGAGTTGAAGAAGGAGTTTCCTGATTTTAACCAGGGGGATATCGTAAAAGTTTATTACAAAATAAAGGAAAAGGATAAAGAAAGAGTCCATCCCATTGAAGGTATCGTGCTTAAAATTCAGGGAGCAATGCACCGCAAGTCTTTTACTATACGAAGAATGTCTTTTGGCGAATTATACGAGATTACTTTTCCTTATTATTCACCAAATATTGATAAGATTGAAGTGGTTAAGTCATCGCGAAGAAGGGCGCGCCGCGGGCGTATTTATTATATTAGAAAGCGCATTGGCAAGAAGGCATTCTTAACATAGCAAGAAATTTATATGATTGTAGGCGTTGACGAAGCCGGCAGAGGACCTTTGGCCGGATCGGTTGTCTCTTGCGCTCTTTTTGTAAAAGAGAAGATTCCCCTGCCGGTAAAAGATTCAAAAAGTATACCGCCTGCTCAGCGGGAGAGTTTTTACACCGTTTTTAAAGATAAAGTTTTTTTTTCTTTAGGGATAGCGACTCAG
>JBDRDG010000205.1:0-5870 GCA_043821045.1 Candidatus Omnitrophota bacterium
GGGCAAGAAGGTGGTGCATTGGTAACAGATATAGATTACTTGTATGCTTATGCGCAAGAGATATATATAGAGGATGCAGGTAGTTTTACAGCACAGGATGTTCAAGGTAGTGGAGTTTCCTCGGTTAACCTAACCGCTGAGAACGATTTGTATGTAAATTATGTTTACGATCCAGGTGATGTTACCTTGACGTCAAATGAAGGCGCTATATTGGATTCAAACGGAGATGATCTTAATGTTGAAACCCAGAATCTAGTTCTTTCGGCAGCAACTGGTATCGGAACGAGCGATAACCTGTTAGATATTGAGGTAACTAAAGTAACAGCAACGACGACAACCGAAGGTGCCGGTATATACTTGAATGAGACAGATGATGTGGTGGTAGATACAATCGACGCGGCAAGCGGCACAGGTGATGTAAAGATAGTAGCCGGCGGGGCAATAACTGACGTAGCTGGTGCGGATACGATTATAGCTGATCACTTAACCATGACCGCCGCGACAGGTATCGGAACGAGCGATAACTTGTTGGATATCGAAGTAACAACAATAACAGCAACGACATCAGCTGAAGGTGCCGGTATATACTTGAATGAGACAGATGATGTGGTGGTAGATACAATCGACGCGGCAAGCGGCACAGGTGATGTAAAGATAGTAGCCGGCGGGTCTATAGCTGACGAGGCTGCGGCGGAGGCAGTAATAGCTGACCACTTGATTCTAACCGCGGCGACAGGTATTGGAACGAGCGGCAACCTGTTAGATATCAAAGTAACTAAACTAACGGCGACAACAACGCAGGATGAGGCCGGTATATACTTAGATGAGACGGACAGTGTGGTAATAGATCAGATAAAAGCAGGCAGCGGCACGGGCGACGTTAAGCTAACCGCCGGCGGATCAATAACCGATGTGCCTGAGGCTGAGACGATTATCGCTGATCACTTAACTCTCACTGCCGCAACAGGTATCGGAACAAGTGATAATCCGTTGGATACCGAGGTTAACACACTTAATGCTTTAAATACTGATTCGGGAGATATTGTTATTGAGAATACCGGTGATATGTACGCTCAAAGTGTGGTTAATGATAACGGTGACATTACTGTTACCGTGAATTCTAACCTGACGGTTGGTGAAATTACGGCGGAAAATGTGTATTTGACCGCTAACTCAGGCAGTATTTTAGATGATATTAATACAGTTAACTATATTACGGCGACAGTGCTAGAGTTGGTAGCAAGTGGCAGTATTGGCACATCTGCTCTAGGTGGAGATATTGATGTTGACGTTGATACACTAAGTGCGGTTAGCGGCGGAAATATTTATATTGAGGAAAAAGATGGCGCTGCTTTCTTAAATGTTACAGCTGATGGGTTAATCGCGATATTAGCGCATGATTCCAGCAGCGTAACTCATATGGAAGCGGATGATTCGGTGACTGCGCGTTTAACTTCCGGCGATTTGACTATTCTAACAGGAACAATTGTTTCTAATAACGCCGGAGTTAACCTGATTATGGATAATGGTTCTATACTGGCTGTTGGCGCCGGGCCGCATATTATATCGGCAACTGACTCGTTGATCGAACTTACCGGCGGGACAATAGCGATAACCGGGTCAGCCTTAAAAGTTGATATTACCGGCAGGTTGTTTTTAGATTTAGCCGGCGCCGCTGTTGTTGACGGTGTGATTGGATATATAACCGGAACAATCACCGGTGGGCCTTCGTTTGTTAACACCAGTTACCCCTCTCCTTTAATTCCGGCAGGTAAGTTATATTTTAATGGCGCGGTTAATTGGCCGCCGGTCGCGACGACTGAGTATAGTCTAGCTTCGGATAGTTTTACTGTTACCACCTTCGCCCAGAATTCGGTTGTAACAGTATATTTTTATACGATAAACTCGTTTAATCCTTCATCGGCAGTGTTCTTTTATCATCCTTTGACATCGGTAGATTATTCCGCCTTTGACGATATCATTCTTGACGCGGACGCTTATGAATTTATTGAGGGGCGGTTGAGCTTTGCTGATAAAATAAGCCAATATTTTACCGTTGATGAAAGTGAAGAAGATGATGAAGAAGACGGTCAGATAGAATAAATTTTCGTTAGTTTTGACCTATCCGCCTGTATTTACCTTCTAAGAACAAGCTAAATCTTATCCCTTGCCGGTCTCAAATATCCTTTAAAATAAAATAGAGCATATTGACTTATAAGAGTATATATACTATACTAATAATCTGAATTTCTATGCCTTAATATAGAGTTTAAACTTTTTAAAGCAATAGTAACCATATTAATCCCAGATTTTTCTAAGCCGAAGGCTATGAAAAATCTGCCCGGATACCCTTAAGGGCAGGCTACGCTCGGGCCGATCCCGAATTTTCTAAGCCGAAGGCTATGGGAAAATGAGGTAGTAAAAAGTTATGCTTTCTAACGCGAATTTTAGTTAATATTGATATAGGGAACTTTGCTATCCAACGGGTATATAACTATGAAGAGTGCTTTTATGGAGATTATCAAATCCAAGTGCACAAAAGAAAACAGCGATAAACTGGCAGCGGTTATAAACGATAAAGTCATCGCTTTTTTAACCGAATACATCACTCTTTGCAATCCCAAAAGCATATTTGTCAAAACCGATACCGGCGAAGACGCGAAATATATACGCCGGAAGGCCTGTGAATTAGGCGAGGAGAGTAATCTTAAAATTGAGCGGCATACAGTTCATTTTGACGGGCCCTCTGATCAGGCAAGAGATAAAAATAATACTAAGTATCTTCTCGCTGAAGGGAAGAAATTAGGCAAGAATCTCAATTATATAAGCCGTTCGTCGGGAATAGAAGAGATACGCGCTTTACTTAAAGACAGCATGGTAGATAAAGAGATGATCATCTGTTTTTTTGGCTTAGGCCCGCTTAATTCTCCTTTTTTTATCCCTTGTGTTCAGATAACCGACTCTTTTTATGTGGCTCATTCGGAAGGTATATTGTATCGCAGCGCCTACGAGGCTTTTAAAAAGATGGATGGCGGCGATAATTTTTTTATGTTCGTTCACTCCGCCGGAGAGTTGGAAAAGGGCGTGAGTAAGAATGTTGATAAACGCAGGGTTTATATAGATTTGAGCGGCGACACGGTTTTCAGCGTTAATACCCAGTATGCCGGTAATACCGTGGGGTTAAAAAAACTTGCCTTGCGCCTGGCCATTCAGAAGGCTTCGCGTCAAGGCTGGCTGGCTGAACATATGTTTATTATGGGTGTTTACGGGTCGAATAAGAGATTGACTTACTTTTGCGGCGCCTATCCCAGCGCTTGCGGTAAAACTTCTACCGCTATGCTGCCGGGAGAGACGATTATCGGTGATGATATCGCGTATCTTAAAGAAATCGACGGCATCACACGGGCGGTTAATGTTGAGTCGGGCATATTCGGTATTATCCAGGACGTAAACCCTAAAGACGACCAGCTTATTTGGAAGGCCTTAACTATGCCGGGAGAGGTTATTTTTTCTAATGTATTGATTAGTGAAGAAAGCGTTCCTTATTGGCTGGGTGACGGGCGCGAGCATCCGCCGCGCGGCACTAATTTTTCCGGTGAGTGGTACAGAGGAAAGATAGATAAACAAGGTAATGAAATACCCTGCGCTCATAAGAATGCCCGGTATACGGTAAGTTTAAAGAAGCTGGAAAACTGCGATGTTAATCTTGATTTTCCTTCCGGTGTCGAAATGAGCGCGATTATATATGGCGGAAGAGATTCTGACACCTGGCCGCCGGTGCAACAGGCTTTTACCTGGCGTCACGGCGTGATTACTATGGGAGCGTCGCTTGAATCGGAGACGACCGCGGCGACTTTAGGGAAGGAAGGTGTGAGGACTTTTAATCTTATGTCCAACCTTGATTTTCTCTCTATAGCGATAGGAAAGTATATCAGTGATTACATTGATTTTTCAAAGAAACTTACTAAGATCCCTTTTGTCTTCGGCGTGAATTATTTTTTGCGTGATGAAAACGGGCGTTATTTGAACGCTATGGAAGATAAGCATGTTTGGCTTAAATGGATGGAATTGCGCGTCCATAATGATGTTGACGTGATTAAAACCCCCACAGGTTTCATTCCGAAATACCCCGACTTGAAAAAGATTTTTCGTGATTTGCTCAACAAAGATTATTCCGTCGAGGATTATGCCAAGCAATTTACTTTACGCATACCGGAGAATTTCGCTAAGATAGAGAGGATTACGAATATTTATAAGGAGAATGTCGATAACTGTCCTGAAATCCTCTTTAAAGTACTTGATGCCCAGAAAGAGCGGTTGAAAGAGCATCAAGATAAATACGGCGACTATATAGACCCTTTAACCCTAGGGTCCTCGGATAAAGATTGATCTCTTTATGGTTGGCAGGATTGTTAACAATACGGATTTTAAGGATTTAAAGCTGTTTAAGCGCGGTAAAGTGCGCGATGTTTATGAAGTTGATGATAAACATCTTCTTATTATTGCTACTGACAGAATTTCTTGTTTTGATGTAGTCTTACCTGTGGGAATTCCCAATAAAGGCAAGGTGTTAAATCAGCTGTCCTGTCTTTGGTTTAATTTTTCTAAACCGGTAATCGGCAATCATTTTATTACCGAAGATTACGCTTCTTTTGAGAATTTAGCGTCTCACGGAGAAATTTTAAAAGGGCGTTCAATGATCGTCCAGAAGTCCCGGCCGATTCCTTTAGAGTGCGTGGTGAGAGGCTATTTAGCCGGTTCGGCATGGACGGAGTATCAGAAGACGCAAAGCGTCTGCGGCATAAAACTGCCGCCGGGTTTAAAAGAGGCAGATAAATTGCCCGAGGCTATTTTTACCCCGGCAAGTAAGGTTGATCACGGGCACGATGAGAACATAGATTATCAGAAGGCCCAGAGTTTTGTCGGCAATACTTTGATGGATCAGATGAAAGAGGCCAGCATTCAAATGTATAAAGCGGCGCGTATTTACGCTTTTATCAGGGGCATAATTATTGCCGACACAAAATTTGAGTTTGGTTTAGTGAATAATGAACTTGTGCTTATCGATGAGGTCCTAACGCCGGATTCATCCCGTTTTTGGCCAAAGAATGAATATAAACCGGGTTTTTCCCAGCCAAGTTTTGACAAGCAGTTTGTGCGTGATTACCTTGAGAGTATCGGCTGGAATAAAGAACCGCCCGCGCCCGATTTGCCGCCGGAAGTTATCGTGAAGACACAGGAGAAATACCGCCATGCGCTTAAGTTAATAGCCGGTAAAGACATAACGGAAGATGTCTCTTTTTAATGAAGACCAGCGAATTAGATTATACTTTGCCTTCCCGTTATATCGCCCAGGAGCCTTTGCCGCATAGAGAGAGTTCCCGCCTGTTAATTTTAGACCGCGAAAGAAATACTATCAAAGAAAACGTTTTTACCGGAATAGGAGATTTTATTACGGCGGGGGATTGTCTTGTTCTAAATAATACTAAAGTTATCCCGGCGCGCGTCTTTGGCAGGAAAACAACCGGCGCCAGGATAGAGTTTTTGTTTGTCAAAGAGTTATCCGCCGGCACATGGGAAGTTCTTATCCGGCCGGCAAGGCGGATAAGGAAAGGAAGTTCTATCCTATTTGGCAATGATTGGTATGTTTTTGCTCGTTTCCTACTCCTTGCTGAATTCCAAGCCTTTGTTGCCCTTACTGATGGTTTTTGCAGCCCTGCTGGTAGGCCAGTTCGTTTATTATCAAAATACCACTCTGGCCTTTATGTTCTGGCTGATGCTCGGCTTGTCAGCCGTTGCCTGGCAAAAGCCCATTAAAGACCTGCCTGCCGGCAGGCAGGAAAAGATAATTTCCTTCAAAGATTTCCCTG
>JBDRDG010000206.1:0-3558 GCA_043821045.1 Candidatus Omnitrophota bacterium
CGGTAATAGTAAGGAAGGTGTTTATTTTAACTAGTTATATCCTCATGTTTTGGTAGAGTATATCAAAAATCAAAGGTCAAAATGCAAAATGACAGAGGAAAAAATTCAAAAAGATTTTAGTGATATTTTCTTAAAAGCACCTAGTACTTTTTACATTTTGATCTGTCATTTTGATGCTTCGATTGTACTCAGCATTCCTTCGACAAGCTCAGGATTCCCATAAGAGAATCCCGAGTGAAATCGAGGGACAATCCTGAGTAAAGTCGAAGGATTGATTTTTGATGTTTGCATTTTGATTTGGTAGAAAGAATAGTCAAGGAGAAATCATGAACAAGGTTAGCGTTAAGGACGTTGATTTAAAAGGCAAGAAAGTAATCGCCCGCGTTGATTTTAACGTTCCTTTAAATGAAAAAGGAGAGATTAGCGATGACGTCCGTATTGTCGCCGCTTTACCGACAATAAAATATATTTTAGCTAACGGCGCAAAAAAACTTATCCTAATGAGCCATCTTGGACGGCCGAAAGGAAAGGCCGTAGAATCGATGCGCCTTCTGCCGGTATCCAATAGGTTATCGCAACTTCTTGGGGAAGTGGTCGCTATGGCTCCGGATTGCGTTGGCGATAAAGTAAAACAGTTTATTGACCAGACAAAAGAGAGAGTTGTTGTTTTAGAGAATTTGCGTTTTCATGAGGAGGAGACCGAGGGGGATGAAGCTTTTGCCAAGAAGCTCGCTTCTTTAGCCGATCTCTATGTTAATGACGCCTTCGGTACGGCTCACCGGGCTCACGCTTCCACCACGATTATCGCCAAATTTCTTCCTGCCTGCGCCGGGTTTCTTATGGAAAAAGAGATTGCTTACCTATCCGCCGCGGTAAATCCCGAGAAACCCTATGTCGTGATTTTAGGCGGGGCAAAAGTTTCCGATAAAATCGGCGTGGTAGAAAACCTGATTAATAAAGCCGATAAGATTTTAATCGGCGGGGCGATGGCTTATACTTTTCTTAAAAGCCAAGGGGTTAGTGTCGGCGCTTCGCGCGTGGAAGAAGATAAGGTTGATTTAGCTAAAGAAATCCTTAAGGAAGCGCAAGCCAAAGGTGTTAAAATTATATTACCGCTTGATCACTGCGTCGTTTCAAAGATTGACGAACCATCAACAAAAAAGTTCGTTGATACAGTGCCTGACGGTTATATGGGGGTTGACGTGGGGCCAAAATCAATAGATTTGTTTGAGAAAGAGCTGGGGGGAGTAAAGACAGTTTTATGGAACGGGCCGTTGGGTATATTTGAGAATTCGGCTTATGCCCAAGGGACAAAAGAAATCGCTTTGTACCTTGCGGAATTAACCGGCGCGAAAGTTATCGTCGGCGGCGGCGATTCAGCCAGCGCCGCTAAACTATTTGGCGTGGTTGATAAATTATCTCACGTTTCTACCGGCGGCGGCGCCTCGTTAGAGTTTTTAGAAGGGAAAGAGTTACCGGGGATTACAGCAATACCAGACAAATGAGACTGGAGACAGAGGACAGAGAACAGACGACAGAATACAGAATATAATATTTATCTGACATCTGTTATCTGACTTCTGATTTCTGGTTCTTGAAATAAAATTAAAGGAGAGAAGTATGAGAAAACCGCTTATTGCCGGCAATTGGAAGATGTACAAAACAATTAATCAAGCCATTGATTTTGTTAATGGCGTTAAACGCGAACTGCTTGATTTTAGCGATGCCGATATTGCCGTATGTCCGGCTTTTACCGCTTTGGCCAGCGTGGCGGAAGTCCTTATGAATACGAACATAAAATTGGGCGCCCAGAACGCCTTTTGGGAAAAAGAAGGCGCCTTTACGGGAGAAGTTTCCTGCGCCATGATTAAAGATTGCGGCTGTCACTACTTAATTATCGGCCATTCCGAACGGCGAAAGTATTTTAATGAAACTAACAGTACGGTTAACAAGCGGATTAACGCCTCATTAGTTGCCGGTCTGTTGCCGATAGTATGCTTGGGTGAGACTTTAGAAGAACGCGAAGAAGAAAAGACTATCGATGTAGTTACCGAACAGCTTAAAGGGGCTTTTGTCACTCTTGATGAAGAGCAGATGAAGAAAATAGTTATCGCTTATGAACCGGTTTGGGCTATCGGCACGGGAAAAACCGCTACGCCGGAACAGGCGCAGGAAGTGCACGCCTTTATAAGAGAGTGGCTAAAAAAGAGGTTTAGCCCCGAGTGCGCCCAAAAGGTAAGGATTCTTTACGGCGGTAGTGTCAAACCGTCGAATATAAAAGAGCTTATAGATGAAGAAGATATTGATGGCGCTCTGGTGGGAGGAGCATCTTTAGATATTAACAGTTTTGTCGAAATCGTGAGGAATTCGGTGTAATCTATGTATAGTTTTGTTTTAGCTGTCCATATAATTGTTGTTGTGATTCTCATATGTATTATTCTGGTTCAGAGAGGAAGAAGCAGCGGCTTGATTGAGGCTTTCGGCGGCGTCGAGTCAATATTCGGCACAAAAACAAACTCTTTCTTTGTTAAAGTGACCGTCGTGCTTTCAGTCCTTTTTTTTCTTACCTCGATAAGTTTAGCTTACCTTTCCAAGGAGAAGAGCAAGTCGTTGTTTGAACGGGTAAATCTTAGCGATGAGGCTTCTTCTGATAATCAGGCGGTAGAAGAGACTGCTACGCAGAAAGATAGCCCCCAAGTTCCTAAAGAGACGCAAAATCCTCCTGAATCTTCCGGAGTGAATGGTAAGAAGCGGCAATAAATATATTGTACTCCTGATCGTTTCCTTTTCTTTTGCCTCTAAAATACTTAACGCGAAAGTTTGGCAGGATCCGGTAGAAGATTATACTCTGGAGTGCGGCATACCCGGCGGCAGGCTTACCTTAGCCATTACCGGCGATCCCAAATCGTTTAATCCCATTGTCGCTAAAGAGACCTCTACGACACAGATTACCGCCTATTTGTTTGAAGGTCTTACCAAACAAGATCCCCGTACCCTTGAAGTATTACCCAATCTTGCCCGCCGCTGGCATACCGATGACGGCATCGCGTGGACATTTTATCTGCGTGACGATGTCTATTTTAGCGACGGCAAACATTTTAGCGCCGATGACGTTGTCTTTACCTTTAATGAATTGATTTATAACCCCGATATTCCCTCTTCCAGCCGCGATATCCTCACGATCGAAGGTAAAAAAATCATTGTTGAGAAAGTCGATGCTTACACCGTAAAGATCACTTTACCTTCCGTGTTCTCGCCCTTTTTGCGCGCCGTCGGCGGGGTGGAGATTCTTCCTAAACATAAATACCATACGCTGGTTAGCGAGAAAAAATTTAATTTTTCTATGGGGTTGGGTTCAAAAACTTCCGATATAGTCGGCAGCGGTCCTTTTCTCCTTAGGCGCTACCTGCCCAGCCAGCAGGTGGTTTTAGAAAAAAACCCCTATTACTGGCAGAAAGACGTCTGCGGCAGGCAGCTGCCATATCTTGAGGAGATCGTCTTTATCATTTTAGCTAATCCCGAGACTGTATTGTTGAAATTTCTTGAGAAGGAAATTGA
>JBDRDG010000207.1:0-9490 GCA_043821045.1 Candidatus Omnitrophota bacterium
GGCGCGGCAAAAGCGGAAAACAGTAATGGCGCGGGGATTTACTGTGGGACGTGCGTTTTGCCGGCCGCGGTACTAAAGGCTAAGCAAGAACTGAAAGATGAATGGGGAAGAAAAACACAAAACTTGGGCGCGAGGCAAAAAGCTAAACTGGGAGTAATCGCTTGGGGAAGTATGCCGCGTTTACTTAACATCATAGTCGGCAGAATATTGGATGTAGAAGAGGCAAGAACCAACCCATTCAAAACAGCAAATTCACCGCTTTCTTTCGATAATCTCCAATCTACAATACGAAACTATCCGCTAAACGCTATACGCTATACGCTAAATAAGGGTTCTTCATCCATCGGTAATAACAGGGAAGATAACGGTAATTCACGGCGGTTCCCGCGACAGAACGGCGGCGAGCTTACCATGCACGCGATAAACGCCGGTAAAAGAAAAGATGGTTATCGTCATCAGCCTTCTGGTTTATCACGGGATACTTTGATGGCGCTTGGTATTATTAGCGAAACTATGGCAAGGTTTAGTAAAAGACAGGCGGATGCCGCGGAAAAAATGGCTGATAGTGTCGAATCTTTAGCGGAATTGGCAATGAAGAATCCGCGGTCTCTAGAAGAATTACTCCGGCGGCCATTAAGACAAAAAAACGTGAGCTCGCCTGCGATAAATTTTGAGGAGAAAGCGGTAAGTTTAAGTGAACTTAATAAGATTCCCGCTAAAATCATAAGGAAACTGGATAGAATCTTGGCTGTGCTTGGTAGGGGAGATGAAGGCCTAAAGAATGTGGCGAGAAGTTTAAGGAATATAATGGGAGAATTGCCGTTGAACACAAAAGAACAGCCGTTGACTGGATTTCAGAAAAGAGAAGTGTTTCCAACTATGGCATATATAAATAATTATTTACGAAAAGCGCGAGGGTCTAAGGCGATATGTTTAGTCGCTGGTTTACGGCAGCTTTTAATCGATTATACCCACGGGAAAATTATGCTGTATAAGAGAATGCACCGGCTGGAACAGTTTGTTTTAGACGGCGATTTTAGTAAAGTCAAAGGGGTTTCCAGCATTGGGCCGGTTGACGATGCCCGGCAAGAGTTTGTTGACATCGAACTCCCTATTTTAGATATAGCCTTAGAGAGGTTTGATTTTACTGTAGAAGATTCGGGTGACCCCACGGCTGAGACGTTAGCCGCGGTTGGAATGGTTGTGGACAATTTAATCTCTAAGGGCGTAGACATAGGGTTCATCCCTAAATATGTTCGAGGCGACGATGAAAAAATCGTTAGAGCCCAAAACGACACAGTCCTGTTACGGCGCTGGGTATCTTCTGCCGACAATCGGGCCGAGGCGGAATTAGCTTCATCGGCGGTTGATAATAGAATGAAAACATCAGGTTCTTTAAGTACGGATAAGGTACATTCACAAGATATGTTTTCTCCCAGCTCTATGATGATTGGTGACCCTAATTCCTATAGGCCGAAGGCTATATACCTTGGTCTAGGCAGTTGTAGGTTAAACTGCGATATTTGCCTTCAGGGAAAGAAATTCAAGCTATGTAAAAATCATTTGTTGGATAATCCAGCGCAGGTTGTAAATTTTGTAAGAGCGAGTGATTCTATTGGCATGATTAAAGGGGCGTCTTTATGTATCGGGGAAATCTTTGATAATCCCGGTTATCTATTCGCGGTTTTAGAGGCATTGCAGGATTCTTTATATAAAAACATAAGAGTGATTCAGTTTGTAACAAATGGCCTGTTTGCCCGCGATGAAAGAGAAGCTGTGAATATGTTAAAGGATGCGCGCGCGTATATGGATGATAGCCTTACCGTTAGATTTACTTTGAGCTATGGTAAGGCGCATAACAAGGCCGGTGTCCGGGCCAGTGATATAGTAAATGGAATCGTAGCGATTAAAGAAGTCTTCCCGGCAATCGGATCTATCGCTATCCAGAGGGTAAAGATGTTAAACGACGATACGTTAGAGGAGTTGCTGGTTGCTTTATCCAATAGAAATCTATTAAAAGAGCAACTATGTCAGGTGTTGAATAATCTTGACGAAGCGGAAGGAGTAGAATTAAAAAATGGTGTCAAGCTTACCTTTGTGTCAATGAGCGTAGCAAAGATTGGGAATGCCGAAAGCCTTGTGCCCGGCGAAGACTATGTTTATAAGCCTCTTTCAAAAGATAGACTAAGAAAGCTTGCCGGTAAGGATGATGTGATAGGGGATTCCAACAACGCTATTGTTCTGGGATGTGACGGGAAATTATATCCACATGAAGTGTTTGAGGCACTAAGTATTATGCCTTTAGGAGATATCTCTGATTTAACGGGATATCTTCGACAAGATGTTTATTCCTTAGAGGGGTGGATTGGCGTTGTAAACCGGCACCCTGTTTTAAGCGCGTTGTTTAGCGCCGGCTTGTATAGAATTTTAGAGTTGTACGATGAATATTATCCCCGCGACAATATTTTTGGCAGGTTGCCTATGTATAATGAAGTTGTGTGCGCCGCCGCGGGTTTATTATTTAAAGATAATATTGTTAGAGAAAATGCTGCCCGTTTAATTGGCGGCAGTTCGCCGCTTGAAGGTGAAGACAAGACGGCTTTAGATGAAAAACCTCGGCGGAAAGCCGTTATTACGGCCCATACGGAAGAAGCGATGAACCACACGAAAAATCAGGACGCCCATATTGTCTGGCGTTTTGATGATGCGTTTGTCATCGGCGTATTTGACGGTATCGGCGGGATGATGTTTCCCGCCAAGGCTAGTAAGATAGCTGCTACTACAGTTCATGAAAAGTTAGAGGATATATTTAAAAGAAATACAATGCCTGATCTTAAAGATAGCTTAGTGGAAGCTGTTAAACAAGGGGAAAGAGAGTTAAAAACCCGGCTTATAGAGTATATCGCCGGCACGACATTTACAGTCGTGGCCGGACGCGATAACGGAAACGGTTTATGGGAACTCTGCGCCGTAAGCGGCGGCGACGCGCGGGCTTATTTACTTACGCCCGATGGCGAGCTTAAGTTTATGACTGTCGATGATTATATGCCAGATTCAGAAGATGGGGTAGAGTTAACCCTTAGTGATATTCAACGCATCGCCGAAGAAAACGGGCAGGAATTTTTATCCAACGTATCCAGCCGGGAGGAGTTATCGCTAGGCGGGCCGGGCATGGCGCTAAAGTTTGATATGCGCCATCAAACCGAAAATTACCTTTCTAGCGCAGAACAGTTGTATAGGCCGGTAGTTACGACCGCTGCCGTTAAGGCAGGATTTACGCTTTTAGCCTGCACAGACGGCCTGCATAACCAGATACCGCATGACAAGATAAGGGAACTGTTGATTTCTCCATCAGGCAATACAGCCGTGGAACTTGTTGAAGCGGCAAACAGAAGCGCGATAAAGAAAGATTTCCGAGCCAAGAAGAACAGCGATGATATTACCGTTGTTGTGGCGAAGGTAAGCAGTTCTTCCGTGCGGGAAGATGCGGAATTAGATAAATTCAGTGCGTTTGATATAGCCGAGGAGGAGTTGCTGAGGACAATGCGAGAAATTAGTGGCGCTTCCAGCCCGGCTGTGGACGAAACTTCTAGCCCAGTTGCCTGGTTTTGGCTAATGGCCGTTGAACGAAACATTCCCGCCGCCGCCGCTTCAGCCGTATCGGTGACGCCGGATAGTGAGGAATTACCTAAAGAGAGTGGACTCTCGTTTATTTATATAAACGAAATTGAGGATAAGGCAGTGAGTTTGAGTCCGCAGAGAGATACCTTTTTCTTTGGGAAAGATAAAGTTACCGGCCAACTACGGCCGTTTGTGATTAGACAAGCGGTTATTATTAAGAAAGGCGCTTATGATGTTGTCGATAGACACAAAGGATTTTTAGATAAACAGGAAGAGTTAGCCGCGCGGATAATGTCAAATGAGAAAGACAGCCCGGCTGTAATTATCGCCGGCGAGCGGGTAGAAGGACAGGATTACCTCGATTGGTTTAAGGGGCAACTTAAGGCTTTTGACCGCAGGCTGGCTAGCGGCCAGGATAAAGCGCAGCGTTTCTTCTGGTATGATCAGACAGAGGCCGCTTTAAAGATGCCGTTAGCGGTAATTTTAGCTTTTATCGCTTTCGAATTTGACGAGCAAGGGCAGATAGGCGCGCCTGTCGGCGCGGCGCGGGCGAGTGTTTGTCCTAGAACATGCGATTACCAGTACCACTTTTCTTTCGATAATCTTGAGGTGCTGCCTTCACATAGGGATAAAGGTATCGGTAAAGCCCTTGCCGAGCGCCTGCTTTTGTATTCAGTAATGAAAGAGATCAGAGCCTGTACAGGAGAAGAAGACGCGAGGAACTTTATAGAAGTAACAAAGCAGGCTTGTGCCAAAGAACACCCTTTGACCTTTATAACCGGTGTATTAGGCATCCCGCCGGCAAATCCTAATGATATGACCGACGCTCTAACTAGCGTAAGGCCTATCCGTATCTATCCTACCGCCGGCGATATATTTAAGAGTTTAAAGATATACGTAGTGGATAAGAACATATTTCCGGTGATGTCTGGCAAGGTAGGGATCCGCGAGACTATTTTCAAACCGGCGATCGCCGGCTGGATAGTCCTTATGGGGCGTTTGCATGAAAAGGGCGTTTTTAAATATAGAAACCAGGCTTATCCCCTTGTTCTTCTCTGCGACCGAGAAGTTGATTTTGACGATGAAAGCGTGCGTGACAGTCTTGAATCCGCCCTGGAAGAATTCAATGCAATAGCGAAAACGTACGGACAGGTCGCGGTTAACGGCGAGAAGATAATAAGCGGCGGAGCCGGCCAGTCAACAATAGATTGGTACGTCGCCAATATACTTGAGCACATCGAAAGATTAGACGTCGCTACGGGAAAAGAGGAACATTTACCTGACGATGTTCTGGATAAAATCCGGGTTATTTCCAGCCAAGAAACCGAGCAGGTCATGCGTGCTATGGGAAGAGAAGAACGTGTTGAACACGGGAAAACCTTGTGGCAGGCAGGCGGCGCGGCGGATGGCTTTATCTATATTCTTGATAGGGGTGAATTTGCAGGGGCAAGCGAAAACGGACATACTCGCAGATATGGCTCTGGAGAATGCGTCGGGATTGTCGATCTGCTTAATTCTTTGCCGCGGGTTGAGACTGTGCGCTGCGTATCGAAAGGCGGCGCCAGGGTTATCAGGGTAGGTATCGATGAGCTTTCCAAGGTGTGGGAGAACGCTTTGGATATGGCGCCGCGGCTTTGCGATGACCCTGTAAGGTATCTTGTCCTGTGTTCTCTGAAGGTCATGGCTAAACAGCAGTTGAGGGAGTGGACAGTAAAAACAAGCGAGGACAAAAAGTGCTGGATTAATATAAGCCCTAAATTCAAACGGATAATAGCAGCCATGCTCGATGATAGAAATACGTCCTGTGCGCTTGAGACGGCGGCCGGAATCAGGCCCAGCCTTAAAATAGAGTTTCGCCGCCGCCTCCATGAACTGACGGACTTCGCTTCTTATATAGGCCTTGTCCCTCATATCAGTTCCGATCCTGATTACTACGGTGTTTTTGTAAACACCGCTAAAACGTTTGTCTTGCGTTTCCATTTAGTTAGGCCCGGCGAAGATTTTGACGCCGTGGCGCAAAGAGGAGAAGAGATATATGGTTTATCCAAGCGGTTATCGCGGGAAGACGTGCGCGTGGTAAATATTAAACAGTATTTTTCAGTAAGCACGTTTTATGGCGATAACGAAAAGATGCGTGAGATGTTTATGGCTGAAGGCGTTGCCGGGTTCGATATTATAGAGTCTATGCCGCGTTTGGTTAGCGGGCGGGAAGTCGAAGGAAGCATTGAGATCATAGCCACCTATGTTAACACCTGGCTGAAGATGCGTTATGAAAGGGCACAAGATGATAAGGCCGAAGCGCCGCATCTTAATGATACCATATTTGTTTATGATCATAACGGCGCCGCCCGGTTTTATTTAAAGAGGATAGGAATACCTTCTTTCTCCGGCCTTATGCTGGACGCGAGGATTTTTGCCGCCGTGCAGCACAGGGAAAACAAGCAGGATCCGGAAAAAGCCCGCGTTTCCCGCAAAGAGGCGGTTTTAGTATTGAAAGGCATTTGGAAAGGATTTTCCGGCTATATCGAGGAAAAGATTATAAGAAGTGTTAATGATTCCGATGTTAAGGAAGACCAATTGTATGATATGTTAAAGGTCCTTAACGCTTATTTGAGACAGCAGAAGATGGCTGATCAGGCCCAAGTCCTTTCTTACGCCATCCGCGGCACGTTGGAACGTATCAGAAATTCAATCGCGCCTTTGGCGGCGGAATTAGCTTCCGGCGAACCTTGCGAGGCTGACGTCGCAAAAGCGATGAAAGATATGGAAAATACGGTTGATGAGTTTTTATTAGACCAACTCGCGTATATTGATGGGGAGAATGGCTCAAGCAGTCCCGCGGCGTGTTCAAGCATCGGGCAAGAAAATGTATCCGCGATAAACGTAACTTTTGCCAGCTCGCCGATTGAGTTTAAGGGGATCGGCGTACAGTTGTGGTCGGCGATTCAAAGAGTAAGCAAAGTTGTTAAGCCGCAAGACAGAGAGAGACGTAGAGATGACGCCAAACGAGATGGGCCAAACGGCGGCGGAAATAAAGCGAGTGTAACAGGAGATAGAGTAGCGATTAGTGAAGAAGGAAGAGACCTTTCTCGCGCCGAGAAAAAGAAAACAAGTTCCGCCGTATTAGCCCTAGCAAGAGAAGATGATGCCGGTATCCTTATCTCGCGGATAGATGAGTTGGCGGCAAGTAGAGAAAGTATCAAGGGAAATGTTTCTTCATCCTCGCTGGAGGCGATAAAAATTCCTGATGAAATAAAGTTAAGATTTGAAATTTTGCGGCTTAAATTGCCTCTTGTCTATGACCAAAAGAAATATAAAGAGTTGCTAGGAGAAATAGAGAGATTAAATCAAGCCGTTTCCCGCGATTGGCCAGAGATGGGAGTAGTTGAAAAAATATTAGCTGATACCTTCACGCGGAGCGGCGAAACATTTATCAACGTGGATTTAGCCGGGAACGCGTTTTATTTACATTCGAAAATAGAAGATATTTTGCGCGGGGTTGAGGTCGGCCACGAAGATATAGAGCGTGGTTTCAATATCTTTACGGCGACGATTGATAATATTTGCGCGATTTGTGAGTTGGAAGGCCGTATCCCGCTTGAAGAAGTCGACGGATTGTTATTGCTTGCCTCTGCGGTTATAGCCGAAAATACCGCGGCGGTTTCTTCCTCTTTAACCAAAGTGCACATATCGGATAAAGGCTTAACTAAGAAATCTCAAACTTCATCACCGGCGGCAGAGAGAAAAAAGGTTCGTATCCTTTTAGCTGATGATTCAGGGTCGGTGCGCGAATCTATGGTTAATCTTTTAGCCGTGGCCGGGTTTAATCAAGCGCTAATTACCGAAGCCGGTGATGGCGCGGCGGCGTTCAGCAAGTTTGATGAAGGCGATTTTGATATAGTAATTTCTGACTATAACATGCCGGAAAAGAACGGTATTCAATTGTATTGTGAAATCAGGGGTACACGAAAAAGCGACGCACCTTTTCTTTTAAACAGCAATAAGAAACTCGCGCATATTCTCCCTTCCGGCTTGGAGTTAAGAAATTTCCGGTTTTTTCAGAAAGGCGATGATGCCGATATCCTTATCGCGTGTATAGATGAGTTGTTGGCAAGTAGAGAAAGTATAGCGGAAAGAGCTTCAAGTCCCTTGTCCGCGCGGAGAGTTAAGGCCGCGGTTTTAGTCGGATTGGTTTTTGTTGTTTTAATCAGCGGCTGCCTCCCGGCACAAATAGAAGGAACAAAAGATGCCTTGTCTATAAATGCGCCGGCGGGAGAAAAACAGAATGTACTAACGAGCGCCGAAGAGTTAATGCGCAAAGTGAATCAAGATATAGCTGATGGCGCGAACAGGTTCGCGGTTATACGCGATGCCGTTGAAATCGCATCAGAAAAAATGGTCAGCCTGAAAGCTTTAGACAAACTGCGTTCGAACCTGGATCTCTGGTTGCCGGAAAATGGCGATAGCAAGACACATAGAGATAGAATATATGTAAAAGCTTGGATTACTCAAGCTGAAATAAGGATTCAGACGATAAGAGAGTTGTACAATTCCATAGTTTCCAGTTTAAATCAAGGTACCGCTGTTGATTCCACAAAAGCTACATATTTAGCCTTACAGGCTAAGTATCATCCCTTAGCGGAAACGTTATGCAGAAGATTGAGACAAGAGTTCGGGTTCGATGTCCGTTTCGCGGCCGGAGAGAATATTTCTTTATCAGAGGATAAAATTAGGTTGGGTAGAGGAGGCCAGGGCTACAGCGACAGCCCGATACAGGCAGTTAGGCATATAGCGTTGCCGGTTTCTCAAGCGGTTTCTTCAGGTATTAGCAGAAAAGGCGGGCTTTCGCTTGTAAGAGGGGTAGTTTTATTAATTGCTGTTGGTTTCTTTACCGGGTGCGCTGCGCCACAGCCGGCTGTCGATATTGATAAACGCGCGCGAGAATACGCGCGATTCG
This sequence comes from Candidatus Omnitrophota bacterium, assembly GCA_043821045.1. GTDB lineage: Bacteria > Omnitrophota > Gorgyraeia > Duberdicusellales > 4484-171 > JBDRDG01. The sequence goes on from JBDRDG010000207.1 coordinate 8,579, forward strand.
AAGTCGTAGAAACACCGGCAGACGTGTTAGTAGGGACATTCGCGGAAAAAATAAATAGAATAAAAAGCCGCGGATTAGAAAAAGAAGAGGAATATAAGAAGATATACGATGAGGTCAGTCTCGTTACAAACGAAGCGCGGCGCGGGGGTAATCTTGAGGCTTTGTCTTTATTAACGCGGAATATACCGGAGTGGCTGCCTGCATTAAGGAATAAAGCTATCAACGCTAAGGGGTATCTTGAGGATACCGAGTGCGGAAATATATACTGTAATGTTGAGGTCGGGAAGCGCCAGTTAAACTACAAGAAACTCGCCAAAGACGCTATCCACCAGGCTCAAAGCGAGGTTAAATTTTCAAACGACAGGTATAAACAAGGCTTGGCTATGGCTAGAGCCGGGGATATTGACGGCGCGCGCGCGGCTATGTTTTATCTTAGACAGCAGGCGAATTATTATAGATACGAGGCAAAGCTTGCCGCTGATTTAGAGAAAGAGATCGCCGCGCCGAAAAAAGAACCGCTTAAGAAAAAAGAAGTAAAAGGGAGTAAAGAAGAAAAACCTGTGTTAAACGCGGGCCAGAGAGAAGAGCAGAAAATAGAGGTAAAAAACAGGTATGACCTTGCTCTCGCCGAGCTCGATAAGGGGAATGTCGAGGCGGCAGAAAAAACGATCGAGCTCTTCAGAGAATTAGCGAAAAAAAGAGGTGATAAGTACGCCGGCGCCTTGGCGGTTAAATTGACCATAGCGGTTAGGGAGTGGGAAGTTATCAAAGATATCAACGAAGCTATCAAGAAAGCGAGGGAAGAGGGAGACGTCAAAGAGTTGATGTCTTTCAAAGGTTTTCTGGAAGAACAGGTAATGATAAACCCGCTTTTTAAACGATTCGTGCCGGAGTTTGAGCGGCTTATCGATG
>JBDRDG010000208.1:0-2321 GCA_043821045.1 Candidatus Omnitrophota bacterium
CTTGCCATTACAAAGTAGTATATTCATACTTTCATACTATACCACATTATCGGCCTGTGTCACAGGAGCTTCCGGCCCCGGGATTACTAGGGGGTAATTTTGAGATCTTTTTTAGCAATTTCAATTATATCTTTCAAACATTTCTCGGTAGCTGCCCAATCTTGTTCAAGGTGACCATACCACGACTGTTCGTGCTCCGCAGCCGTAGCGTCTTTTCGATATTGCTTTAAACTACTTAACGCATCTTTGGAAAGTAAGAATCCACCAACATCCATTGCTTTAAAAATCTCTTCATTAGCCTCACAGGTACGTGCGCGCAGAGATGTTTGATCGGAGTTGGATATTTTACCGGCATTTTCCTCAGCACTCATGTTTGCAGTAGAAAAAGCCTTTGCATTATGTAGCGCCTCGATAACCTTTGAATAAGCATCTACTTTCTTCTCCCACCATTTTTCAGTGCGGAAGCGGCGAAGAGAGAGGTGGACAGTAATCCACGAACTGATAAAGGAAATTACAATCGCTGTAAAAACACCAATGGCAATCTTTTCCATAGTTTATTCCTTGTGGGGAAAGTGGTAAAGTCATACTTTCTTACTATTACCAAAGGTTAAAAACGTTTTTTAAATTCCGCGCAGGCGTCTTCCGGCGATACGTTTAAATATATTTCCGTTGTCGCCAGGTGATCGTGCCCAAGGAACATCTGCAAATATCGGGTATTGATACCTTTCTTAATACAGGTCGAGGCGAAGGTGTGGCGCAACACGTGGGGGGAAACCTTCTGGGTGATACCGGCGCGGTTTGAAACGCGGTGGACGATCGCCTGGATTCCCCTGACGCTGTAATTAAAGGTGTCGTTCAAAGAAAAATAATGAGACAAAACGGTAAAGGCTCTTTCAGTTAGAGGCACGATGCGGCGTTTTGTCTTTTTGCCGAACGGACCGCCTTTGCCGTATACTCGCAGCCGGCGATCCTGCCAGAGGATGTTTTCTTTGGTCAGGCCGGCCAGCTCTGAGACGCGCAACCCGGTGTCCAGGAGCGTTGAGATAACGACTTTCTCGGTCCCGGAGCGGCAAGCGTTAGCGAGCCGGTCGGCGTTTTCGTTCGTTAATGGTTCCCGTTTGTATTGGTACATAATGCGTATTCTACAAAAAAGGCGCACTATCTGCGTATACTTTAGCAAGGCGCTGCAGGGGGGGGGATTTAAAAATACAGGAAAGTGCGCTTTTATAGGTGGAAGGCGAACGACCGGCCAGGCTACGATCCCACTGATGGATTAACTAAAAGAGCACGGTGTGCTCAATGTTGTCGCGGGTCTCATTGGCGATGGCGGATTCCCAGGCTTTGTTGAAAAAATCTTTTTCACCATCCGTCGGCGCGTCCTTCCAGGTAACTGTTAAGTTCCCTTCATGGTCGTGTAATTTTGAAATCTTATTTAAAAGCGTTGTGTTACCGTAATGGTCTGCTAAGGCACAGACATAGCCATGGACACGCTCAAGCCGGTTGATTCTATAGGTCTCGTCTTTATCTGAAGATGATAAAATAATCTCGTTCATTTTTCCCCCAATATACTACAGCACTTCAAGAATCTTTTTTAACAGTCCTTTCCGGACAAAATGCAGGTTCAGTAAATAGCCAATTTCATCAAAGCCCTTCTGTATTTGGTGCTTTTGTCCTTTCCAGCCAAGCCCATCAGTAATCCAGATAAACCCAAATCCATGCTGCTTTAACTCCAACTGCCGATTAATATAGGCGTCTACAATCTCCTGAGGCTTTGAGCCTGCGCCGGAATAAAAGTTAACCTCGACGTTGATAATAGTCTTGCGGTTGTTTTTTAAAACAATAAAGTCGGCCTTCCTGTTCTCTATGGCCGAGGATACTTTAAGACCGAATTTAGTTTTAAGATAACCAAACTTTTTCTGAAAAAGAATTTCGTATTTACCCTTACTATCTTTTTCTATCTCTTCGAAAATAGGTTTAAGCGCTAATTCCATCGCATCACCACTTCTATTTTTCCTGGCATGCGTATCCATTCCTACTTCCACGCCAGTAACATAATCCTGAATACATTTAGCAGAAAGCGTTTCAAAGAAATATTTTAGCCTGGTTTTTTGGCAAAAACCGATCAAGGTCTCTATTTCCCCCTTGCTCCTTGCCCTTTTTCTGAAATCATATTCAACGATATCCGAATTCGGAATTGAAAAATCCTCAATCACTTTTAACTGGACGCCCCTTACTGCTATTAGAATGGGGAGGATTGGAACTATCTCAGGGTATTTCGCTAATAGTGACCGCAAATCGGAGTCAAACGTCTTACTCCCGAT
>JBDRDG010000209.1:0-10518 GCA_043821045.1 Candidatus Omnitrophota bacterium
GGCCGGAGTCTAGAAGTTAATGATCATCCTAACGCCGATAAGCTGTAGGTGATTAAAGTTGATCTGGGAGAAAAGATAGTCCAGCTGGTTGCTGGATTAAAACAGGATTATAGCCGGGATAGTTTAGAAGGTAAGCAAATAGTTGTTTTGGCTAATCTGGAAGCGAAGACCTTGCGCGGCGTCGAGTCGGAAGGGATGCTCTTGGCGGCGCAGTCGGAAGGTGTCATCAGTTTCCTTACGCCGGACCGCGAAGTCAAATGCGGCAGTATAATAAGATAGGAAAAAGGGGTAGACCCGCAGATGAAAAGAGGTAGAGGATGAAAACCAAATATATAAAAGTACAGACGACGGGGAACGACGATATCATTAATCTTAATTCCTACTTAGAAGCGATGATCGAGAAAGGCGAGATTACTGACGGCATAGTATTTCTTAACGTCATTGGGTCAACGGCGGCGATTACTACCATGGAGTTTGAACCGGGGCAGAAGAAAGATATGAAAGATCTTTTCGATAATTTAATACCTTACCGTAGCGACTGGGCGCATAACGCGACATGGGATGATGATAACGGCCATTCGCACCTGCGCAGCTCTTTCTTAAAGACGAATTTCTTCGTTCCGGTCACCAACGGGCAGTTGGATTTAGGAACGTGGCAGCAGGTTGTGCTTATTGACTTTGATACTCAGCCAAGACAACGTGAGATTGTCGTAAAAATTCTCTGCTGATGGTTTTGCCGGCAAGATCGATTGATGATACGGACCTGATTTTTTTTGACGTCGAAACGACCGGACTTAATCCTGCCGATGGCGAGGCGATTTGCGAAATAGGCGCGGTGAAGGTCGAAAAGTGTATAGAAACAGGGGTTTTTTCCAGCCTGCTCAATCCTAATAAACCCATGCCAGAAGCGGCTAGCGCTATTCATAACATTTTTGATCATGACGTAGCCGGCGCTCCTTATTTCGGAGAAGTTGCCGATAAGTTTTTATGCTTCATCGGTGATAGAGTAATTTGCGGCTACAATGTGAGTTTTGACCTTGCCTTCTTAAATCATGAGCTGAGAAAGATTAACTATCCCCCCTTGGATCTCCCGGCGATAGATATTCTTACCATGGCGAGGATGGCGATTCCCAACCTTTCCCGTTACGGTTTATCGTTTGTAGCCGGCCATTTGAATATAGACTCGGATAATTTTCACCGCGCCTTAAATGATGTCCGGGCGTCCAAAGAGATTTTTTTTCGGATAAGCAAGATGGCGGTAAGCCGGGGGATAACAACCCTGGGCGAATTTATAACGTTGTATGGTTGCCGCAATGAAGCTTTTAGGAAAGAACAGATTCCGAAAATAGAGATGATTGAAGAAAAGATTGGCCGCCAAGAGGTTATGCAGATAAGGTACGTCTCTTTATCGCAAGATGTCCGGACGTTTATTGTTATACCCAGTGAGATATCAAACAATGGCGACAAACAGTATTTGTCAGCCAGGCGGATAAAAAACAGCGAGCCAATAATATTTAATATCGCCCGCATATTGAAAGTTGAGGATGTGTAGATGGTAAAAAGAGTGCGTCTCCATATTAAAGGGCGCGTCCAGGGAGTAGGGTTTCGGCCGTTTATCTATAATCTGGCAACAAAAGAGCGGCTGGCGGGATTTGTTTTAAACGACCCTTTGGGCGTAAGCGTTGAACTAGAAGGAGACAGTTCCCGTATAAAATCTTTTGTGAAAAAGTTAAGAGATAATCTGCCGCCGCCGCTTAATATCGAGGCGATAGAAAAAAGGCCTATAACGGCAAAAAATGAGACGGTGTTTTCCATAAGGAAAAGCGTGCGCGGCCGTGATAAGTTTGTCTTTATCGCGCCCGACCTGGCTTTATGCCGGCGTTGTTTGGACGAGTTGCTTAATCGAAACGACCGGCGTTTTTCCTACCCCTTTATTAACTGTACCCATTGCGGTCCGCGTTACAGCGTTATCTTCGATATCCCATATGACCGCGCCAAGACGACGATGAAGGAATTTACCATGTGTAAACAGTGTAAAACAGAGTACAGCGATTTTCGCAGCCGGCGTTTTCATGCCCAGCCCAGCGCCTGTTTTACCTGTGGGCCGCAGGTATCTTTGCTTGAGGGTAAAGAGAAATTTTCTTCGCGAGGAAAAGGGTGTCTTGAGTCGGCAAAGTTGGTTTTTATGGGCGCGGCGGAAAGGATCGGGCAAGGGGGAATTTTAGCGGTAAAAGGTATCGGCGGCTACCACTTGTGCTGCGACGCTAAAAATAAAGAAACGGTCTCTCTTTTGCGCCGGAGAAAGAAGCGGCCGTCAAAACCGTTCGCCCTTATGGTAGATGCCATAGAAACGATAAACGACATCTGTTATATAAATAATAAAGAAAGAGAGGTGTTGACCGGCCCGGCGCGGCCGATCGTCCTGCTGAAAATTAAACGCCGTCTTTCCTGGATGGATAATGTAGCGCCCGGTCAAAAGTTTCTCGGCGCAATGCTCTGTTATACGCCGGTTCACCACCTTCTTTTTTCTCATATCAAAAAGAGGCAAAATAAGCCGATTTTGGTTATGACTTCGGCTAATCTTAAAGATAACCCTTTGGTGAAAGATGAGCGGGAGCTCGCGAAGATAAGAAAATACGCCGATGCTTTTTTGGTTAACAACCGCAAAATTTTTGTCCGCTGTGACGATTCGGTCACGCGCGTATACAAAAATAAAGAGTACGTATTAAGAAAGGCGCGCGGCTACGTCCCCGATTTTTTTGAGTTTAAGACGGACAAAAGTATTTTGGCCTGCGGCGCCGAGCTCAAAGCGGCTTTTTCCATCGTTAAAAACGGTTTTCTCATCACCTCGCAGTACTTGGGCGATTTAAAAAGTTACGCCAATTACCGCTTTTTTATCAAAACCTTGGAACATTTTAAGGAAGTGTTCCATTTTGAACCGGATCTTGTCGCTTACGATTCGCATCCCGCTTATTTATCCAGTCAATACGCCCTTTCTTTAAAGGGGAAGAAAAAAATAGCCGTCCAGCACCACCATGCTCACGCGGCAAGCTGTATGCTTGAAAACGGCCTCAACGAGAAAGTAATCGCTGTTGTTTTTGATGGCATAGGTTTTGGCCCGGACCGGGCGGTGTGGGGAGGAGAGTTTTTTATCTGCGACCGCAAGGAATTTAAACGGGCAGGATTTTTTGATTATTTCGCTATGATTGGTAAAGATAAGGCGGTCAAAGAACCCCGCCGTGTAGCCTTTTATATCCTTCATGAGTTATATAGAGAAAGGGTTAAAGATGCCGATATGGAATTTATGAGAAATTTTAGTAAAGAAGAAATCGTCCTGTTTAAAATGATGATTAAGAATAAGAGCTTTGTTTATACCTCGTCGGTAGGGCGTTTATTCGACGCTGTCGCGAGCCTGCTTAATATTAGGCACTACAATACCTATGAGGGCGAGGCGGCGGTTAATTTGGAAATGGCCGCTTTGGATAAACAAGAAAAAGAGAAGAAGGCTTATGCCTTTGATATTGTAAATAAGAATAAACGGTACAGGATAAAATGGCAGCCGTTGTTTGGTGAAATAATAGACGACGTTTTGAGGAAAAAAGAAAAGGGGCGGATAGCCTTTAAATTCCATTATACTTTGTCGGCGATTATAAAAGAGATGTGCCAGTTATTAAGAAGAGATTGCGGTTTGAATAAAGTTGTTTTTTCCGGCGGCGTCTTTCAGAATTGGCTCCTTTTGAACATGGCCGCCAAAGAGGTTAGAAAAGCCGGGTTTGATTTGTACACGCATTCGCGTTTTCCCCCTAACGACGGCTGTATATCGCTTGGCCAGGCGGCTGGTGCCGACGCTGTTTGCAAAGGATAAAATAATATATAGACAAGGTCAAATGCGGCATGAAAAATAAAATTTTATATAGCGTATAGAGTTTAGCGCATACGAATAAACAAATTAAAAACATCCAATGCAAAATTAAAAATGATGATTTTTAGAGTAATGGTTTTTCATTTTGCAGTTCGGATTGTTTTTACTATACGCTATCCGCTATCCGCTATGCGATAATAATAGAGTTTTAGAAAACAATACGTTATCTCAGGGAGGACGGGAGTATGTGTCTTGCCTATCCGATGAAAATAATTTCTATCGATAAAGATAAGGCCCTTGCCGAGGCGGAAGGAATTAAGCGCAAAGTAGGTGTCGGCCTGCTGGCGGATTTAAGGGTGGGCGATTACGTGATGGTCCACGCCGGCTTTGCTATCGAAAAGGTAAATACCAAAGAGGCGGAAAAAACGTTAGGCGTATTCCGCCAGTACCAAGATGCTTTACGAAAAGAGTTTAAGAAATAAAAAATATATCAAGGAGATTGTCAGTAAAATTGACTCTTTGGGGATAAAGAGAAGAGTGCCGGTTATGGAGGTCTGCGGTACGCACACCTACTCTTTTTTCCGTTTCGGCCTAGCCAAGGTTTTTGCTCCCTACATCGACCTTATTTCCGGGCCGGGTTGTCCGGTATGTATAACGCCGGCATCATATATTGATCAGGCAGTACGGTTGGCGAAGGACAAAAAAAATATTATCGCCACCTTTGGCGATCTCCTGCGCGTGCCGGGAAAAGAGGCGAGTTTGGATCAGTCGCGGAGTCAAGGCAAAGATATTCGCATGGTTTATTCGCCCCAAGATTCCCTGACTTTAGCCAAAGGCAATAAAACAAAGAGAGTTATTTTCCTAAGCGTGGGGTTTGAGACGACCGCGCCGCTTGTCGCTTTAACTTTACGTGAAGCAAAAAAGGATAAAGTAAAAAACTTTTATATCCTTTGCGGCAACCGCCGTATCCCGCCGGCGATGGTTGAGGTATGCAAGGATAAAGAAATTGGCTTAGAAGGATTTCTCTGCCCCGGCCATGTCTCAGCGATTATCGGTGTCGAACCGTATTGTAAAATCGTAAAAAAGTTTCATAAAGGGTGTGTTGTCGCCGGTTTTGAGCCGTTGGATTTAGCCTTAGGCCTGTATAAGCTACTTGTCCAGATAAGTCGCGGTGTGGCAAAGGCCGAAAATGCTTATACGCGAGTTGTAAGGCAGGACGGGAATAAAATTGCCCAAAAGGCCTTAAGGGAAGTTTTTACTACGGACAAAGCTTTGTGGCGCGGGCTTGGATATATAGCAAAAAGCGGCTATTTTTTAAACGAAGAGTACGAGAGATTCTCTGCCAGCCAGTTTTTAGACAGTTCCCCCCGGGAAGAAAAAACGCAAACGGGCTGTATGTGCGGCGAGGTAATAAAGGGGAAGATAAAACCGTTTTCCTGCCGGCAGTTTAGGATAAGATGTTCACCGTCTAACCCCTTGGGACCGTGCATGGTTTCTTTCGAAGGCACATGCAGAATTTACTATGAATATAGAAACGCTTCTGATAAAATATAAATAATTTCAGGAAAATAAAAATTGTATGTAGAAGCGGATAGACGCGGATTAAAACGCGGGCCTACACGGAATATATTTTGAAAATCAAAGATCAAAAATCAGAATGCAAAATGGCAAAGTAAAATTCAAAAAGACAAACTAGCTTCTTGATCCTAGACCCTCGGCGTTCGTTTTATTATATTTGTAACGAGGATCGAGCATCAAGATTTTTACATTTTGATATGTCATTTTGATCTTTGATGTTTGCATTTTGATTTAGACATAACGCTATCGCTAAACACTATGCGCTAATTAACAAGAGGAGGGGATATGGACGAAATTCTAGAATTATTAGAACAGAACGCGCGCCTTTCGCTGGAAGATTTGGCTAAATTGACCGGCGAGAGTGTGAAAGATATACAAAAAAGAATTAAGCAGTATGAAAAGAAAGGGGTTATTGTTAAGTATAAAACGATGGTGAATAAAGACCGTTTGCCGGAAGAAAAGACCGTCCTTGCCCTTATCGAAGTTAACGTTACTCCGCAGAAAGACGTGGGTTTTGACCATGTCGCTGAGCGGATTTACCGTTTTCCCGAAGTAAAAAGTTGTTATCTTATTTCGGGGACATACGATTTACTCCTTGTTGTTGAAGGCAAAGATATCCATACCGTTGCCAGTTTTGTCGCCGAGAAATTGGCTCCGTTAAGCAGCATAAAAGGTACGGTCAGCCACTTTATGTTAAAAAAATATAAAGAGGACGGCACTGTTTTAGTCAAACAGGATCAGAATAAACGCTTAGCGATTACCTATTAATAGGTTGTTGCGCAGGTTCCTAAATAATTTAAAAAAGTAATCCGGCGCGATAAGTCCCGCCGGATAAGCAAGAGGTGTTAAAAAGCGAGGGTAAAATGATTGCGAAAAGAGTGGAAAAAGTTCCTCCTTCGGGCATACGCGAATTTTTTGACCTCGTTTTAGGCATGCCGGAAGTCATATCTTTAGGGGTGGGAGAACCGGATTTTGTTACTCCCTGGCGTATTCGCGAGAGGGCGATTACGGCCTTGGAAGAGGGATATACTTCTTACACGTCCAATAAAGGCTTGCAAATTCTACGGGAAGGGATCGCAAGGGATTTAAAAAAGAGGTATTCGCTTTTCTATAATCCCGACGACGAGATTGTAATCACTGTCGGAGTGAGCCAAGGCCTTGATTTAGCCTTGCGGGCAATTATTAATCCGCGCGATAAAGTTATTGTGGTAAGTCCCCATTACGTTGCTTATCCGGCTTTGGCGGAATTAGCTTTAGGCAATGTTTTATATTTGGAAACAGATGCCGATAAAGGTTTTAAGATAGATATCGCCCGTCTAAAAGCCCTTTTGAAACAGAAGGCGAAAGCGATAATTTTAAATTATCCCTCTAACCCGACAGGCGTTACTTATACGAAAAAAGAGATTAGCGCCATATGGAAAGTTTTAGCCAAAGAAGACCTTTTGGTGATAAGCGATGAGATTTACCACGAGTTGTCTTACGAGGAGGCGCATATCTCTTTTGCCTCTTTGCCGGGAGCAAAGCAAAAAACTATTCTTCTTAACGGATTCTCTAAAGGCTGCGCGATGACCGGTTTCCGTGTGGGCTACGCTTGCGGAAACAAGAAGGTCATTGAGGCGATGACAAAAATACACTCTTTCAGTATGCTCTGCGCGCCGATAGTTTCTCAACTGGCGGCGGTCGAGGCTTTACGCTTTCCCGAGGAAGTCGTGCGTATGAGCAAAGAGTATAAACGCCGCCGCGATTTTATCGTCAAGGAATTAAACCGCATAGGACTTTCCGTGTTAACGCCTAAAGGGGCGTTTTACTGTTTTCCTTCGATCAAAAGCAGTGGCATGAGTTCTTTGGATTTTGCCAAAAAACTCCTTTTTCAAGAAAACGTCGCGGTTGTGCCGGGAAGAGCTTTTGGCCGCGGCTACGATGATTTTGTCCGAATATCCTACGCCAATACGATTGATAACTTAAAAGAAGCGGTGACTAGAATAGAAAAGTTCCTAAATAAGAGATGATTAAATACAAAAAGATTGCTGTCGGAAAAAACATCCTGGAGGCGGTTGTCTTTAAGTTAAGCAAAAAGAATTTAATTGTTATCCGTGGAAACAAAGGTTATGTGATGTGTGGTTACCTGGATTTGGCTGCGGCGGATAAGTTTAAAGACGTCGCCGTAAAAATTACCGGTGTAAGCACTGTAAAAGATGCCCCTGCGGGCGAAGGTTTTTGCCCTAAGCAAAGAGGCAGAGAAAAAAGGGATTTACCTAAACCAGCCGATAAAAGATGTCCTTAAAATTATCGCTTAGACACAGCTTTTTTATTTTTCTTTCGCTTGCCTTTGCCGCCGGATGTTTGCGCGATGGCGGCCTAGAAGATTTTAGCCGTCAATACGAAAAAGTAAGCGAACAGTATCGGACCCTTGTCGATAAAAAGCCTAATGATCAAGAGTTAAGGCTTCGCCTGGCACAATTTTACTACCGCTTTCGTGACTACCGGCGCCTGCAAGATTTGCTTGGCAAGGCAAGCGGTTTTAGGGAAAAGGTTCTCTTGGCGAAAGCCCAGGCTTGCTTAAAAGAGTATGGATACGCGATTGAGACTTTTGAGTGGCTGGAAAAAAATTTCCCCCGGGAGATAGATAATTTAGCCGATGGCGAATTTTTTTATCTTTACGGCGATGTATTGGAAGAGAAGAATTTATTCCCCAAAGCGATTGAGATATATGGGAAAGTTAAGGATGATTTGGCTAAGCAAGCCCAAGAACGCATACAAGCTATAAAAGTCGGTGTTGAACAGCAAACGCCGGATTATATCTTTGAGCTTGCCGGGCGGTCAAAAGGTTTTCGCGATAAGATGGCAAAAGAAGCGGCGATGATCTTTCTTGCCGACGAAGAGGTGGAAGTTACTCCCGAAAACACATCTCTGACCAAGGTCCATGTTATAGAGCAGGTTTTACAAGAGCGTGGTAAAGAGTTGGCCGAAGTGATTATCGGATACGACTCTACTTATGAGAGGGTAGAACTGGAGTTTGCCCGCACGATCAGTAAAGACGGCCGGGTTATGTATGCCGGTAAAGAAAATATCCGCGATGTAAGCAAATACTTAAATTTTCCTCTCTATAGTAACGCGCGGGCTCTTATTGTTTCCATGTCGCTGGTTGATGTCGGGTCGTTCATCGAGTATAAGATAAAAATATACTCTTCCAAATTGGTTAACGAAGACGACATTTCTTTGAGTTATCGCTTACGCGAAAGATATCCCGTGTATGAATCTATATTTAAACTCGTCGTTCCCAAAGATAAGGATATTCGTTATAAAGTATTCAACTTCCATTATGCCGGCGACCATAGCTTAGAGCCCGTAATACAAGAGAGAGATGATAAGAAAATATTCACATGGCGGGCCCAAGAAGTAGAGCCGCTCATTCCCGAATACAACATGCCTCCTTCGGCGGATGTCAACCCGGCAGTAGTTATTTCCAGCTTTTCTTCCTGGGATGAGATTTTCCGCTGGTGGCACGCTTCATACCAGGATAAATTTAATCTTAGCAAAGAAACCCAGAAGGTTGTGAGGGGATTGATTAAAGAGGATATGGGTTATTTGGATAAAGCAAAGAAGATGTACGAATTCTGCGCTCAGAATATCCGTTACGTGGGAGTGGAGTACGGTGAGAGCGGGTATCAGCCGCATTCAGCCGAAGAAGTTTTTATGAACCGTTACGGCGACTGTAAAGACCAGGCTATTTTACTTACCGCCATGATGCGGCTTGTGGGAATTAAAGCCTACCCGGTATTGATTCCCACGCGGAAAGTTATAGACGCCGATAAGGAGTTTCCTTCAATAAATTTTAATCACGCTATCTGCGTGGTTGAGCATGAAGGAGACTTTATTTTCTTGGATCCCACGGCGGAGACGACATCTTTTTTAGATCTGCCTCTTTCTGATCAGGCCAGGACAGTGATGGTTTTTCTCAAGGACTCTTGGAAAATCATGCGCACGCCGGAATTAAGAGAAAACGCGACAATTTATGATATGGCAGTTGAGCTCGATGAAGAAGGCAACGCTGTTATTACCCGCACAGTAACGACCAAAGGGTTTTATACCTCTGCCCACCGGGGATATTTGAAATATACACACCCTTCCAAAATAAAAGAGGATATTCAGAAAAAAATGGTCGAGCTTTCGTCTTTTTCCCGCCTGGACAATTACGAGATTAAATACGTCGATGATTTTGACAAAGCGCCGGTACTTACATACACATTTACCGCCGGTAGTTTTTTAACCGCGGCGGGTAATCTGCGGATAGTTCCGGTTTTTGATGAGATGCGGCTGGATCATAAATTGGTCGCTAAGGAAGGAAGGATTTTCCCGGTGGATTTTAGCGGCCTTTCGACAAAAGAGGCTAAAACCACGGTAATTCTGCCGCGAAATCTTCGCATCAAACATCTCCCCGCCAATATAACTTTGGACAATGACTGGTTTATCTTTATCTCATCCTATGAGAGTGACGAAAAAAAGATTGTCCAGAGACAGAAAATTACGATAAAAGAGCGGTTTGTCCCTGTGGGCGAGTACAAAGATTTTAAACGTGAATTGGAGAAGGCCTTCTACTTTCTAGAAGAAAAGATTGTTTTAGAAGAAAATGACTAAACCGAAAAGGAAGGATTTCGAGATAAGGTTTTACGAAAGTCTTGTAAAAAATAACCCCCGTTTTCGCCAGGCTTTTTCTTGTTTAGGCGACGCTTATACTCGTAAAGGATTTTATGCGGAAGGGCGCGCCGTGGATGAGCGCCTTGTGAGTCTTGACCCCGATGACCCGACAGTGCATTATAATTTAGCCTGCAGTTTATCTTTACTCGGAGATATTGACGGCGCCTTCGGAGCCCTTAAAAAAGCGGTGTTGTTAGGATACGACGATTACGCTTATATTTTAGATGACCCCGATTTAGATAATCTAAGAAGAGATGGCCGGTTCAAAGATTTTCTGAGCAAGCTCAAGAAACTTAGATAAAACACGCCCCGTGTTGTCATTAAAGCCAGATTTTTCTAAGCCGAAGGCTATGGAAAATTTGGCCTGTACCCTTTAGGGT
>JBDRDG010000210.1:0-5409 GCA_043821045.1 Candidatus Omnitrophota bacterium
ACACGGGAATAATTCTTGTACTGGCAGCCGTCCCAAGTTCTCCCGCGCAAAAGCTCACCCTTATTTTCGGTATCAAAAAGTAAAAAACAGTGGCAGGTAGGACAGTTCATTACGCAAGCGCCGCATTCAACGCAGCGCGAAGACTCTTTCGCCCAAAGGTCATGTTCATAGCCGCCTTTAATCAAATTATAAAGAGCCTTGTTTGACACAAGGGCGTTAGCTTTAAGATGGGAAGATAAATCATCCACTACTTTCTTTCGCAGCTGCTCGCGTTCGCTGATCATAGTCTGGGATGCTTCCTGAAAGATATTTTTACTCTCTTCCATCAGTTTTGCTCCTTTAGGCGAACCGACATCCACCAATAAACGGCTGTCGGAAAGAAGCGATATGTTTAAGTCAAACAACTCTTCCGGATAAGGGTTGATATCAAGATTTAAACAAAAACAGACATCTTTAAAGCCGGTGCAGTCACTGGAAATTATAATATTATTGCTGCGCAAATCCTCATAGCCGCGGTCAATATCGCCTTCTAAGAAAACATAATCCTGAACTCTTAATGACTGCAAATCGCAAGCTTTAACACCAAAGATACAAAACGGCCGCCGCCTGATTTCCTTTCCTTCATATAAAGGCGCCGAATCAAAAGAAGGCATGAGGAATTGACGTATGGATGTAACCGCCCGGTAAGGGGTGAAAATAACCTCATCTTGAAAAGGTTTCAAGTGATAATCGCCGCTGCCGTAAGGGGAAATAACGTTGTAACGGCCGGCGAGATCTTTTAAGAATTGCACCAGCCGATTTTCGGTAATATAAAATGTTTTATTGGCCATCATCTTCTTGTGAATATTTTCACAATATTTGAAATAAAAAAATAATTATTCTAATATACCACCCCCTAAGAACATGTCAATAGAAAATACGGCAAAAAGAAAAAATCATTAGTACCTATACAGGCCTAACCACTGATACTCTTTTTTGTTTTCCTTATATGTATTTTCTACCGCCAAAAGTTGCGGTTTGCCGAAATAAGGCTTTTTTACGAACTCAGCGATAGCCACCTGATTGTTTTCAAAACTACAGTTATTAACTTTCAAAAAAGATTGATCTTTATTAGCAATGCCCATGCTGTTGTTAACAAAGCGTGAAGCTATAACAAGCACATTGCTCATCTCACCGACCGACACGCCTTTATCTTTAACATTTTCAAACAGCGAATTGCTGCATCTGACTACCGAAGACGAAAGATCCAATGCGTCACCGCCAATATTTTCCGCCCGGAAACGATTTATCAACATATCGGAAAAATCTAAATCCACGCCGTCGGAATAAGCGTTAGATATTTCTAAACCGTCAATGCGCACATTCGACGATATAAAATTTAAACCATCCTCCCCTTTCGCATCACTAACCTTAACGTTTTCTAATTCAGCTTCCGCACGGTAAAAAGTTAAACCGCCGTTTAGATAATTACCGCCTATTTTTGTTTTAGGCCATGTGCCGAAATTATCAAATTGAGCGTTCTTAATCACAACCTTACAGCGACGCCGATCGCCCCCTTGAACAAGCAATCCCCCCCATGGCTGTCCGTTTTGACTGATAAATTTTACCGGCTCTTGCTGGCTCCCCAAAATATATAAACTTCCCTTTACGGTAATCGTGCTGCCGGAAGACATCGATAAAGTCGAGCCCTTATGTATAAAAAGAGCGCTTCCGGCGGGAATAACCAAATCAGCGTTTATTTTTAAATCCGACCCATCAAAAAGATGATAACCATATTGGGTTTTTTTAAACACGCTGGGCAATAATGGCGCATTATCCATAGAATCGCCTGAACTCTTAGCAAGAAGGTACATAAACGGCGGGAAAATAAAAAAACAATTTTTGGGCATCAGCATGCTGTAAAACTTTGTTTTCTCTTCAATATCAACCCTAAAAACCAGCAAACGTAAATTCTCGCCGGGGAGGAAGTAATTCAACATGATCTGTCGAAGAGAAGCTTTTTCCTCTTTAATATCATGATTAATCTTAAAAAGAGTGTTAAGAAGCGGCGGACAAACAGATACCGCTTTTTTTATTTTAATTTTGTAATCAACCGCGTCAGCGGTCGCGTTTCTCACTAAGAAAAACAACAAGACAGCGGAACTATCAACGATATTCTCACCTAAATAGGTAACCACATTAGCCACAATTTGACTATTGCCGCCGTCTTGATTAACGGCCGGATTGTTTTGATAAATCGACTTTAAATCTAATACGTCTTGCTTATTGTCTTTATGTAAAATGGGGGCGAATGTTTTTTTAGGCGAATTAATTTTATTTTCTTCCAGTAAAGAAAAAATACGCTTCTCACATAAAAATGCCAACTTAAGCTTTTCCTTATACTGCTGTTCACTGATTCCTTCTGACAACGGCGCTGTAAAACTCGGCAATAGATCGGGATTCAAAGAAAGACCTGTCCGTATATTCCAATAAAAAACATCTTTGCCATCACTAAAATACTTGCCGGAAGCGGTCAAATTATTTCTTATCGGCTCACCAAGGAAAGCAATTTTATCTTTTAACAGGCTGAATAGCTGTTTTTTTAATAAAAAAACTTCCTCCTGCCGCAGGACATTAGTCAATGTATTAATTAATCTCGTATTGATTTTCTCATACAAAGCCCTGTCGCTTGCGAAATAATAAAGATATTTGTTGGTTAAATCTAAATTTTTCGTGTCAGACAAAAAAGACGTTATGGAAAAATGTAAATCTGTTACCCCGGTTGCCGTAGGAACATTATATATATTCTCAAACAAATCAACACCGCGGTCGAAACTGTAATCTCCCCTATGCAGCCTTTTTAAAGGCCAGATCGTGTAAAGAGGGCTGTTAGCTGACCAAGAAATATGTGAGAGATAAGCCCTGAAGCTATCACTTACATTCCAACAGCCGGGATTAAGATCGCGCGGTATAGCCGCAAATAAATTTATCGCCGGATCCTGATAAAACCGCAAATCGTCAACCCCCAAGCCGTGGCCTAGAAAATATGCCGAAGAAAAAGCAACGTATTGAGCGAACGAATGGGGATCAAGACTTTTCACGAAATCTCCTGACAAAAACAACTGTTTGTTTACTGGTTTAGAATCGGAACCTTTTAATTTAAAAAAATATTTCGGATCCAAATAGCCATTAAGGGGATAATCGAAAAATAATTTCTCGATATCGACGCCGGCTATATTGCCGTCTAATTCCCTCTGCCGATTAAACATCGCCGCCGAAGGCGTCTCCATAAGCAAATACAATCCGACTTTCTCTCCATTAAACACAAGACGAATCACGTCTTGCCGCGGCACGAAAAACCCCATATCCTTTAACACCGAAAGAAAGACAAACTCGTACAACCCCGATTTAGTTTCTAATTTATATAGTTTAAAAGCCGTCATTCCGTTAAAAGATCTCCCCCCCTTGATTTTTATGTCTATGGAAGGAAACCAATCAAGATGCTCTCGCGTCCTTCCCGAAAGACCTATCCGCGCCTCGGCGACATAACGCCCATCCTCATCGATAACTTTTGCCGGCACTCGGCCGCGAGCTACTTTAACTATTGTCACATCGGAAGACTTTTGTGAAGCCATAATAAGCCTTCTGAAATCCTGCATGGCCTTCTCGTCCAGATTAAACGATAACGTCTTCAGCCGATTACCGACATTTTTCGCTAATTGTTCCTTCCCTTTATCTAGCATTCGCAGATTGACCTTGACTGCATCTAACGCCTTGCTTGATACGAGATTAAACATATATATATCCGGAAGTAAAACCACAGCTTCTTGAGGAACGACAAAATCATCGGTCTTGGTATAAATACCCAGCCCTTTACGATTAATTACTTTGAAAATATAATCACTGCCGCCTTCCCCATCGTCTGCGACAGAAAAAGATGCAGGGGAAGATAATTTTACCCTCCACTGAAAAGAAAAAATCCCCGCCGGTGAAGCCGCTACATATTCCGACCAAGGCAAGGGGCCGGAGAAATCCTTATTAATCTCGAAATCATAGATAAGCCCGGAGTACAAAACACTATCCTGAGGCTCGAAGGAAGATTGTGACAATTGATTATTCTTCAATGCCAGTAGTTTAGTCCTTATCGACGTATCGGATACTTTATTAGACGTAAAGTTCAGCCGGACAGCGATAAAAGCAGCTGTAAAACTGGCAATGATTATTGCTAAGGCAAGGAAGAAAACAATAGTTTTATTATTATGCGGCAATTTTTTCACGAAATACTTCGCTTCTTTCTATACTCTCTACCTTTTCAAGCCGCGCGATTATACGCGGCATTATTGACTCATCATAGCGCTTAAAGTACAGCGAATAGCTAAAACTGTACCCGGACCCCTTAGGGACAATATCACTCAATACGAGATCGCTGTCACGCAAACCGGCAAATTCCTGTAATAATACTTCCCTGATTTTCTTGTCGCTTCTCTCAAACTCTTTCGCGCGTGATAATGTGAATATAGTCAAATGCGTTCCTGTTTTAAAAAGGCGGATACGTTTATCGATCAAAGATGATTTCGCCACAACCACCGATATAACGATAAGAAGTAAAATACCGGCGGCGAGAAATCTATAGACCGAAGACAACAGGGACAAGGCGATAACCAGCAATATGAAACCGACATCTTCCGATTTTTTAATCGGCGTCCTGAATCGGACAAAACTTAAAGCGCCAAGCAACCCCAAAGATAACGGCAGTGAATACTGTATGGCCCAGAAAATAGCGCTGACTGACGGAGCGATTAAAATAAAACTTCTCGCTAAACTCTCATTGCGGTCCATGACCTTGCTGAAATATAAACGGTATGCCAGCATGCATATTATCCCGACAGTAAGGCTGAAGAGTTCGGAAACGACAAATTCGACAATGCCAAACTCACCGGCTTTAATAGAAGACAACGAGATATTCATTTCTTCCTCCTTAATATTGTATTCGTTCTGTCAAGATTATATAAGTCTAAATCACCGACAATCAAAATACAAGATACAAACAAATTTCAATATCCAATAACCAATTACCAAGCATTATCGGATTTCTTAATCATTTTGTTTGGTTATTTCCTTCCTGCCGGCAAGGCAGGGACTTTGATTATTGGGTATTGCTTGGTTGTTGTATCTTGTGTCTTGGTTATTTCATATCCTCCCCTCGTCATGAGGAAATAATCCATTAAAATCAACGTTTTCCCCTTCATCTTTTCATAAAACTTTTAACAGTATCATTTTTTAGTCTAAACGCATAAACTCAATTATCCTTTAGCTAGGCGCTTTTGGCTTATTATTGTTTATAACTTTCCTTGCCACCATGTACGCTTCCTTTTTAGTAGAAACCCTTCCTAAGGCCTGCTCCTCGTTTATTTTCGCCAATACCTTACC
>JBDRDG010000211.1:0-3049 GCA_043821045.1 Candidatus Omnitrophota bacterium
CAATCAACTTCATGCCGGTATCACGCCTGTTTTTACCGATATCCTCTAAACCGTCTAAAAGCGCTAACGCTACCCCGGCCTGAACGCCGCTGTATTGCCTGACTATAATATCTTCCGGCGGCATCGTCTCTTTAAACCGGGCAATTACCGGATAGAGCAGGCCGTAAACAAGCGGGTTTATCGCCAGGTTAAGCGCGAGCAGCTTAAACAAAATATCTGTTTTTTCCAATAGCGTAAGCCGCGGTGCCCCGGAACTTAACGCGGCCTGCTGCATCAACTCGGAAATTTTTCCATCACCCGCGGCAATCATTCCGCCGCCGTAGGTGGACAGGTTTTTGCCGCGGTTAAAGCTGAAAAAACTGATATCGCCAAAAATGCCCACATCCTTTCCCTTTAATTTACTTCCCATGGCCTGGGCGCAATCCTCAATCGTGAAAACATCCGGGAAACGCTCTTTCAGTTCAGCCAACCCTTTCTGCACAAGGCCAAACATGTGCACGCCTAAAACGCAAAGGGTTTTTTCGCAAATCACGCCACCCAATGAATCTATATCCATATTAAAATCATCAAGCGATATGTCACAAAGCACCGGGGTCAATCCCGCCTTCTTTACTGCCACAACCAACGAGCCGGCAGTATAGGCCGGCAGGATTACTTCTTTTTTATCCGAGGATTGTTTTAGCGCCTCCAATATCAGATAAAAACAGGACAAGCCGGAATTAAAGAAAAATAAACGCCGCTTATTTAAAATCGAGCCAAATTTTTCCTTTAGAAGGTCAACAATTTTCTCGTCTTGAAAGATATTCTTTAGCGAGAAAAGAATATCTTTTGCGGGAATTTTGCACCCGGCGATCGGAATTTTGGCTATGGCCATTATTGTTTCACCGCCTCGATTACAAATATCGGCGCGTAACGGTTATCCGGAAAACCGACATTAAGCCGTTTGTTAAACTTCAGCCCCGCTTCCTCCAGATACGCAATTATTTTGTCAAATCTGTATGTCTTCAGGGGCAAACTTTTTACCGTGGCATCATACAGGGGAGCGAACTTATATTTGAAATAGAGAAACGGGTTATCCCGGTTTCGAATATCAAAAATCGCCTTCCCCTGTTTCTTGGTAACCCTAGAAATCTCCCGCAGGACTTCTTTGACCATTTTGCCGGAGGGCAAATTTAAAAAAACATTTACGCAAACCACACAATCCAGGCTATTATCCTTAAACGGTAAGCTCGCCGCATCCGCCTGGCTGAGTAAAACATTCACCTTATCGTCTCTCCTCAGCCTCGTTTTTGCCCGCTGTAAAATGTCTTGCCAGATATCCACCCCGAATATTTCTTTTGCCGGAACTGTTTTCAGCGCTTCTTCAAGAAATAATCCTTCGCCGCAGCCGACTTCAAGCAACCTGCCCTGCACCTCACCGCACAGCTCAAGCACCCGCCGCCGCACCTGAACATGCCAACACCCAGCGGAATACTCCCCGCGTTCTTGCGGCTTAGAAAACCGGTTATGCAGCCAGTAATAGACCTTCTCTAACACCCTGCGCCCTCCTGTGCCGGCGATTTAACCTTTTCTCATAATTAAAACAAAATTGTGTTTTAGATTAATTCCGCCCGGGATCACATTTATTAAGCCGTCCAGGCATTTCCAAAACAGCAGTAAAAAAGGCAGCTTGACGAATAAAGGCCATACCGGAATCCGCATAACTCCGGCTTTAATTTTTTCGATAAAAAAACCGCCGCGAGAAAATAACGCGGCTAATTCCCGGGGAGTATATTCGTACGCGTGCGGATTGCTTTCTTGTCCGGGCCGAATATGCCAAACCAGTTTTCTTAATTTATTTTTAAAGACAGCCGGCACTATCTTGGAAAGCAGGCTTGTGTAATTATGCCGGGAAGGAGTCGTGACCACCAATCTTCCCCCATCTTTTAAAACTCTATATAATTCGCCGATAAATCTTACCGCGTCTTTTTTTTCAACATGCTCGATCATTTCTGAAGTAATGATTATTTCGAAAACCCTATCTTTAACCGGAAGATTCAACGCGTCGCCCTGAAAAAAACTGATGTTTTTCTTTGCCTCTCCGGTAGCTGATAAGTTTTCGCCGGAGACATCCATGCCGAAAGCCTGCAAATTTTGATTGGATTCGCACAGCGTAGATAAATCATTCCCCCTGCCGCAGCCGATATCTAATATCTTACAATGCTCTTTACCTGCGGCATATTCGCCGACCGCTTTATATAACAAACGTTTAAATTTCGCATGATACATAAAGATATGCTGTGATTTATTTCTAATATTGTTTTCCTGATTATTCCTCATTTTCCTAATCCATTTCCAAGAAACTGCGCTACGGCACGACTCACTTCCAAAGGCGTAATCGCCTTCAGGCATCTCAGATTTTCACAATCCCTTTGTTCACACGGCGCGCAATCGGTTTTTTTGTAGAGAACAACCGCTTTTTTAAAGATATGGCGCGGGTCAAATCGGACCAAATCTCCGGGGCCGAAAATAGCCACCAGCGGCACCTCTAACACCGCGGCAATATGCATTGGCCCGGTATCGTTGGATATAAAAACCGCGCATTTTTTAATCGTAGCGGCGAGCTCTTTCAGCGTTAATTTCCCGGCCAGATTAATGAGTTTAACCCCGCATAAATTAACCAGCCTCTGCGCCAGTTCCTTCTCTTCGACAGAACCGGTTACGGCAAATTTCACCCGATGAGAACTGTTTATCTTTTTTATAACTTCGGCAAAGTTCTCTATCGGCCAGCGCCGCGACGGCATCCCTCCGGGATGGATACCCACAATTATATCCTCTTTTTTTATATTTAATTTGCCAAGGATTATATCTATTTTCTCTTCAATTTCCGGGGGAATCTCAAGATAAATGCCTCTGCCCTGGACTTCGACATCAAGTTTTTTCACCGTGTCGATATCATATTCCATTTCGGGTTTGCGGCCCTGCTGCGATTCGGGCACGCGCATATCAAAAAAATTGCCGCGGCCTTCCGTATCCCGGCCGACTGAACGCGCCGGTTTTATAAAACTCA
>JBDRDG010000212.1:0-10364 GCA_043821045.1 Candidatus Omnitrophota bacterium
GAAATTCGCGTTAGAAAGCAGAACTTTTTACTATCTCATGAAAACCATATGGTTATGAGATTAATTTGTGAAATAAAAAAACGCGAGCAAATTTTTTAGGTAATCCCGCCCCGGGAATTTCATGTTGTGAAATTCCCGGGATTTAATCCTTGGAATTTTCCATAGCCTTCGGCTTAGGAAAATTCCTAAGGGCCTTTTACCCTAAAGGGTACAAGCACCCTAAAGGGTACAGGCCGAATTTTCCCATAGCCTTCGGCTTAGAAAATTCGGGGTCGGCCCGAGAGTAGCCTGCCCGTAAGGGTATCCGGGCAGATTTCTCTAATGAAAAATCTGGGTTTAATCTTTGCCTCGACAGAGGGGTTTTAACCGCCAAACGTCGCTTTTAACCTATAAGATGGAGTTTGGTTAAAAAACGGCGGCGAAGGATTAAATTTGACAAACAATAACAGTTATTATAATATTAAAATAAGGAGTATTATATAAGGCTGACTATCAAGGCTAAATCAAAGGACATATGAGTTACTATAAACTTCTGGGATTAGAACGGGAGGCGTTTTCGGCAAGCCCCGATCCGAACTTCTTGTTTCTCTCAAGAGAGTACGATCTGGCTTTGAATAATATTTTAATCACTCTCCGCCTGCGCCGCGGCATGTGTGTTATCCTGGGAGATATCGGGACCGGCAAGACAACATTGTCGCGGAAGCTGGTGCAGGAGTTAAATGAGCGCAAGGATTTTCTTTTCCATATTATATTGAACCCTACTTTTGAAACGGAAAAAGAGTTTTTACTCACCCTTGCTAAAAACTTCGGCGTTTCTTCCCTCCCTGAACCAGCCGGCGCCACGGTATCTAATATACGCGATGAATTTGAGAAGTTCCTTTTGCACGAGACGATATCGGGGAATAAGAACGTAGTATTGATTATTGATGAAGCCCAGAAGATTTCGGTTGAGACTTTAGAGTCTCTGCGGATTCTACTAAATTATGAAACTAATGAATTTAAGCTTATTCAGATAATTTTACTGGGACAGCTTGAGTTGTATTCCAAGATACTTCAAATCAGCAATTTTTACGACCGGATTGATTTTAAGTTTACCCTTAATCCCCTTGGTTTTGAAGAGACAAAAGATATGATCGAATTCCGCATTAATCATGCCGGCCACAAAGATACGAAAGGTCTTTTTCTCGAAGAGGGGATAAAGGCGATATATTACGCTACGAAAGGATATCCGCGCGGTATAATACGCTTATGCCACAAATGTTTAAGGGCTCTTTCAATGAGCAAGGATAAAAACTTCGTTGATCAGGAGCTGGCCAGTGAAGTTATCGAAAAGGATTCGGATTCGAAATGGAACAAGATAATAATACCGCAGAAAGGGAATTACTAAAAGCAATAGAGGGCAACTCGAACCTAAAGAAGATACCTAAAGGGCGCGGCCCGGTTATCCCTTTTCTCTCGAAAGAGATAATCGGGCAATTGGTTGGCAGATGCAAAGATGTATCGGCGGCGATTTTTGTCCGCGGCGATTTAGATCAAGCCAACAGAGTATTTATTGTAGTTTTGGCTTTTATTATGTTTTCGTTCGGCATGGTTATGTTTAGAGGCTTTAACCGCCTGCGCTATATGCCGCGCTTTGATATAGCGGTAGTTAATAATCCGCAGGATTCCGGCGCGGCGGCGGTGCTGAAATTAAAACCGTTAGCTTATTACACCGGTATAGTATTGGGCAGAAATATTTTTGTCCCTTTTGATACTGAAAAGAAAAGCGAATCTCTGCTAAAGGGTTCGGGCGGGTCGAATATTAATGAGCTTATCAGGGGCTTGCGCGTGGTCGGTATATCATGGGATAAAGACAACAAAGGGCGTTTTGTCATGTTAGAAGATATAAAAACGCAAGCCACGTACCCTCTGCGTGAGGGAGAGGCTCTGTTTAATATAACGGTAAAAGAAATATTCCAGGATAAGGTTGTCGTTACCTATATGGAAGAGGAGGCGGAATTGCGGTGAAGGATTTTTCTTTTATCCCGACGCGCGATACCCCGCCTGTAAGGGTGGGGATGGAGCGGGGACGCAATACTTCGTATTGCGGTCGGAATTCTCCCGAGGAATACTCGGGACAGGCTGCTATGCGGAAGCCCGTAAATAAAGATACTGCGGCTGTGAGGCCGCAGAGTTTCATTAAAACCTTATCGATAAGTTTTCTTTTTGCCGTAATCTCTTTTGGCGGCGGCGGTTTTTATGATTTTTTAATCCGGCCGGTTTATCCTCAAGAGGAGATTCCCGCGGCCCTTAACCAAAAGTTTAATAAGAAAATATCGCTTGATTTACGCGACATGAATGCGGTTGACGTTTATAAATTCTTGGCATTTAAAGGGGATTTTAATATATCGATAAGCAAAGATATCACCGGCAGGGTGACGTTGTTCTTAAAAGAAGTGTCGATAAAAGACGCTATGGATATTATATCAATCGCTAACCGCCTTGCTTATAGAGTGGTAGGCGAAGATATTGTTCATATAATGAGTGAAGCGGAATATTTAAGCCTTTACGGGAAGAAGTTTAGCGACAAACGAGAAGTTAAGATTATATATTTGAAGTACGCCAAGCCGGCTTACATTCTAGAAGCCTTAAAAAATCTCAAGAGCGAAATCGGCAAGGTGGTTATCGATGAAGATACCGGCTCTTTAGTTATGATTGATACGAATGAACATATCGCCATAATGGAAGATTCCATAAGGAAGATGGACCACCAGCTGGAAATGAAGGTGTATGATTTAAAATACGCCAAAGCCGAAGATGTCTCTATACAGCTGAAGCAGAAATTGGATAACAAAGCGGTAGGTTCTGTTCAGGCCGACGCGCGGTCCAATCAGCTTATTGTTAGGGCTTTTCCCGAGAGATTAAAGGAAGTGGAAGAAATTATTAGAGCCCTTGATAAAAAAACAAAAGCCGTCCTTATTGAGGCGAGGATACTAAAAATAATCTTAAATCCGCAGTGGGATCGCGGTATCGATTGGGAGTCAATTTTTAGGGGGATAAAAAATTTTAATCTTGTGGGTTCTTTTCCCAT
This sequence comes from Candidatus Omnitrophota bacterium, assembly GCA_043821045.1. GTDB lineage: Bacteria > Omnitrophota > Gorgyraeia > Duberdicusellales > 4484-171 > JBDRDG01. The sequence goes on from JBDRDG010000212.1 coordinate 3,071, forward strand.
ATCCAGTTCGATTTCTACGGCGGCAGCCTTGGGGACGGTGGGAAAAATAGCATTCGGCGATCTTAATGAAGATAATTTTACAACCGAGCTTAAAATACTAAAACAGGTTGCCGAAACCAAGGTGCTTGCTAACCCCAGTATTCTGGTTACCAATAATGAAGAGGCGCGCATTCATATCGGCGATAAACTGGCCTTTGTGACGACAACGACTATTGGGACAGGCGAGAGCCAGCAGGTGAATGAGGAAATACATTACATTGACGTTGGCGTGCAGTTTAAAGTTACGCCGACGATTAATGAGGACGGTTTTATAACGATGAAAATACAGCCGGAAATTTCTTCCAAATCGGGAGAGCTGGAGACGCCGCAGGGGGCAAAAGTCCCCTTAATCAATACCACGATGGTTGAAAGTACGGTTATTATCCGCGACGGCAATACAATTATTATCGGCGGCCTGCGTCAGGACGAGTTAATTAAAGTGAAAAAGGGGATACCGATGCTTATGGATATGCCTCTCGTGGGAGGAGTTTTTTCTAATTCTTCCAAAGAGAAGACACAGACAGAAATCGCCATATTGCTGACGCCGCATATAATATCCGGTGAGGAGAACTTTGCCGATCAAAAAACAGGCGCAGAGTCCCTGATTAAGTCGGATAAAAAATACTAAAGTTAGGTTATATTTATCAGGGAATAATGTTGGATAACATGTTTCGGGACAATTAGTTACATAAAGGAAAACATTCAAGGTGCTGTTTGTTCTGATATGGCTGTAAAGGAGAAGAAGTAATGGCGGTTATAGCGGTAAAGATAAGAACTGTTTTTATCGGTCTTAGTTTAAGCGCGGTCATGTTGTTCCCTTCTTGGGGGCAGGAAGAACGAGCCGTGACAATTAGAAAAGTACCGTTACAGGAATTGTATAAGAAAGTGCTGGATGAGAAGAAGGCGCTTGAAGATGAGAAGAAAGCCTTGAGGAAGGATAACGAAACTTTAATCGCCCGCGCGAATTTATATATTGAAAAGATAAAAGATCTTACTAAAAAGAACGAACAGCTTACCGCTCAGTTGGATGCCGCCGCAAAAGAGGCCGTAGATAAGAGTGTCCGCTTAGAGGAAGAAATCGGTCAATTGCGCGGCCAAACCGAAGAACTCGAGACTTTGTTTAAGAAAGAAGGGGAAGCGAGTGTCTATGATGACGGTAATTTGAAGAAGATTGAGAGAGAACTTACTGTGACTTTAAATAAAGTGCAGGAATATGCCAATGAGTTAGCGATTGTAAAAAAAACCCTTAACGCGATGCTTAAAGATAACGAAGCGATTAAAAAAGAAAACGGCAAGGTGCATTATAATTTAGGCAATGTCCTTCTTAAACAGGGCGATTATAAACGTGCCGCCTATGAGTATGAGCTGGCTTTACCGGGCTTGCCGGGAGATCCCGACGTTTATCATAATCTCGCTGTTATTTATGATTATTATCTCGATGATAACCAGAAGGCCCTTGGTTACTATAAATTATATTTAGAAAATGTGCCGGATGCCAAAGATTCTTTCTTAATAAAAGAGCGGATTGTCGAAAACCGCCTTGAGAAGAAAATGAGAGAATAGGCGATTATAAATGGTTTTCTCTTAATAGATCACGCCAAGCTTTTTTGCGTTAGATTTGTTATCAGTAAAGCGGCCAGCCAGATTATATAATGGGTATTGACGCCTGTTTTACCTCTAACCTAGTATCTGTTATATATAATATATACTCTTCAAGTAAGAAAAAATGCTAATAAATAAGGTAAGTTTTTAGCAAGTTGTAATTATTTTATAAAATTTATAAAAAAAACTATAAAGATTATTCCATATGTGGTATACTCTGGGTGTGGAAAAAGAGAGAAAAAGGACCCAGATTATGACTGTCGGGGAGGTGGCTAAATATCTGGGAGTACACCCGGTTACGGTGTATCACCTTATTAAAGATACGGATATCCCTGCTTTTAAATTAAAAGGCCAATGGCGGTTTAAAAAAGATATTCTTGATCAGTGGCTTGAGGCGGAAATTCATAAAAGAGAAGGGGATGGCAGAGAGGTTATTGTTTAAGGGTGTTTTCGTTTTAATAATTATAAGTATTGCCGTTTTTGCTCTTGAGCAGAATGGCTATGCCCATAATCTGCGTGTTTCCAACGTCTCTTTAACCAGCCAGGATTCAGTAAATTCCACTATAGCGGTAAAGTATGATATCGCCTGGTCTAACTCATGGCGAAACAACATTAATTACGACGCGGTGTGGGTGTTTGTAAAATATTCCGCCGATGCCGGCTTTACCTGGCGTCACGCCACCTTGAAAAGCGCTGGTGCAAATCCTTCTGGTTTCTCCCGCGGCTACGGCACGAATATCGATATCGTTGTGCCCGGCGATAAAAAAGGGTGTTTTATCCAGCGTTCGGCGGTTGGTGTGGGTGAGGTTGATGCATATAATATTCAGCTTATTTGGGATTGGGCCACCGATGGTTTAAGCGGCGCTTCCAGCGTGCGAGTAAAGGTGTTTGGCATAGAGATGGTTTACGTTCCTTCGGGGAGCTTTTATATCGGTGATGGAAACGGCGGTAGTGAGTCGGCCGGCGCTTTTCATGTCGGAGGAGGTAATTCCGCCGCGCAGGTAACAACTTCCTTAACCGCTAATATACGGGTGGACGCTAATTCTTATGATGATTCCCAGTTGGAAAACAACGGCATTGGTATTGACGGAGATAACGGATTAGATACGGATAATAACGGAGTTGTCGATAACGCTGCTTTCCCTACGGGCTATAATGCTTTTTACTGTATGAAGTATGAGATAAGCGAAGGCCAGTGGATAAGTTTCTTTAACACTTTAAATAACCTGGAAAAGATTAAAAGGGATATTACCGCTTCCGGCGGCAAGAACTCCGACGCTGTTTTAAACCGCAATACAGTTTCCTGGTCGAGCGGTGATGCTGTAAGTTCGCGTGAGGACAGAGCCTGTACTTATTTTTCCTGGATGGACTTGTGCGCTTTTTCCGATTGGGCCTGTTTACGGCCGATGAGTGAACTTGAGTTTGAGAAGGCCGCCCGCGGGTCAATTTCGAGCAACTATAGCGAGTATGCATGGGGCAATACAACGGTTACTTCGGCGACAACAATTTCCGGATTGGAAAACGGCACGGAAACTATTACTAATTCAGGCGCGAATTGCAACTATAACAATGAGGCTTTTACTAATGGCGACGGCGGAACAGGGCCGCTTCGTGTCGGGATATTCGCTACTGCCGATTCAAGGCGGATAGACGCCGGCGCGGGATATTACGGAGCGATGGAGCTGTCGGGTAATGTTTGGGAGCGGGTTGTAAGCGTTGGTAATGTTACGGGGAGGTCTTTTAGCGCTACGCATGGCGACGGTGTATTAGAGAGTGTTTTGGGTTACGAAGGTAACGCCACCAACAATGATTGGCCGGGTTACAGCGCCGGCCAGGGAATAAGCGGCGCCGCCGGATCAGGTTCGCGCGGCGGCTCCTGGCTTGAAATTACCCCGGCTAAGATGTCAATTTCCGACCGCAGTGAAGCGTCTTTGACCGCAGCCGGGCGGGCACAAGATACGGGAGGGCGTTGTGTGCGGACAGCGCCTTAAAATAGAAGCGGTGAGTTTGTGATTATCAAGTTAAGAGAAAACAGTTTGTATAAGCGAATAGTTTTCCTCGCGCTATTATTTGGCTGTTTAAAGGCGGGTAATTCATTGGCAAATGATTTACAGATAGATAACCTTGAGATTGTATCCCAGAGCATAAGTTCCGGTACGGCTACCATACAGTTTGATATAGCATGGGATAATTCCTGGAAGAATTTTACAAGTTACGACGCGGTCTGGTTTTTTATTAAGTATTTAGACGGCCCCGGCAGTAGCTGGCAGCATGGGACATTCGCCTCTTTTGGCGCGAATCCTTCCGGATTTTATCGCGGCAGCGGTACGGATGTGGATATTATCGTGCCTCCCGATAAAGCCGGCTGTTTTATCCAGCGTTCGGATAAAGGGTCGGGCAGTTTGGATACGAATGGTATCCGGATTGTATGGGATTATCAGGCCGATGGCCTAGGCGATGATCTTACCAGCATAGGCCTAAAACTTTTTGCTATTGAAATGGTCTATATCCCCCAAGGGCCTTTTTTTGCCGGCGATAACCAAACGAGTACAGCCGCTTTTGACCAGGGCAAAAGTCTTTCGGAAAGCGATCCCTGGTATATCACTAGCGAAAACGCGATTAACGTAACCGACGTATCCGAAAACGGATATTATTATAACTCCGCCGGTAATACGGGAGAGAATGCATCCGGCGATGAGTTTATTATCCCGGTATCTTTCCCTAAAGGCTATGATGCTTTTTATATCATGAAGTATGAAATTAGCCAGGGGCAATATGGCGATTTCCTTAACACCATTAGCGTTAGCCAGGCTTTTAACCGCTATCCTGATCAGGATGGGAATAACCGCCATGCGATTTCCGGTGCTCACCCGAATTATTTTGACGCCCGGCCCGACCGGGCATGCAACTACCTTTCCTGGATGGATATTTGCGCTTACGCCGACTGGGCGGCTTTGCGCCCTTTGAGCGAACTTGAGTTTGAGAAAGCGGCGAGAGGAAAAGACGTGATGGTTACGAATGGAGAGTATGCCTGGGGCAATACTTCGATTACTCAAGCGGCCACGATTATCGGCACAGAGGATGGCAGAGAAAGGCTGAGCAACGTGGAAGCGAATTGTAACTATAACAATCAGACCTTTAGCGGCGGCGACGGAGGTGCCGGCCCTTTACGCGCCGGGATATTTTCAACCTCTACTTCCAGCCGCCAGCAGGCGGGAGCAAGTTACTACGGAGTGATGGAGTTATCGGGAAATGTCTGGGAGCGGTGTGTAACCGCGGGTAATTCCGCCGGCCGGTCATTTCAAGGGATGGAAGGAGACGGGGTTTTAGAAACAAGCGCCGGATGTGAAGGTAACGCTACAAACATCCATTGGCCGGGATACGTAAACGGCCAAGGAGTAAGCGGCGCTGTCGGTTCCGGCTTTAGAGGCGGCGGCTGGCAGGAAACCACTGCCGCAAAAATGGCAGTTTCTGACAGGAGCAAAGCGGCTTATACCGATATTTCCCGGGGAGTTGATATGGGGGGAAGGTGCGCGAGGGGTTACCCTTAGGGAGCGGTTTTTATTACATGCTTAATATGTTTATTTTAAGAAAAAGAGAGGGTGAGTTTTTCTGTGAGGGGCGCGGTAAAATTTTTTTTGAGGCGTTTTACCTTAATGTATTAAGTATTTTGTATATATTTATACATAATGAACTATAAGAAGAATCTTATTATATTATTACCTGTCTTGATTGTTTTGAATTTTCTCTTAGCGCCTCTCTTTCTTTGTTCAGCGGCGGAATTCACCGGCGGAAGCTATGATGGTTATACAAAGATTGATGCGACTGAGGATATGTATAACGGCGGTTCATACGACGGACATTCCGCCAGCGCCGTAAGCGGCGATGTGGGATTAGGCTTCGGCCAGGCGGCAAAGCTGTATTTCAGAATTTCTCCTTCCACGTCATCTCACCTCAATTCTTTTCAAAGACAGCCGGTAGTAGAGGTTCAAGACGCAAGCGGCAATATTGTTACCAGCGATAGCTCTAGCCAAGTCACAATCAGCATTGGCAACAATCCCGGCGCCGGCGTGTTGAGAGGAACCGCGACAGTAACAGTATCGTCAGGCGTGGCTGTTTTTGCCGGTCTTTTAATTAACCGCGCCGGCGAAATGTATACGTTAGTAGCCGCCGCTTCAGGATTGGAAGCGGCCACATCCGACGCTTTTGATATATTGCCTTCCACCGGCGTTCAAGCGCACGCGTTCTGGAACGGCACAAACTATACAATCGAGGCATGGGTGGCCGCCGATGATAATATGTTGGCAACACTGGGTGGGGGGTCAAGTTGTGCTGTTACGGTTGACACTTTGAGTAATCAAGCTATGGGGCAAAGCGGCAATAAATTTACTTATAACTGGACACCTTCCGATTATTCCAAGTCTTATTCAGCCTATATTAGCCTTTATGAAACGACTGCCGGAACAACATATGCGCGTCAGTTTCAGTTTTCAACAGTTAAGTATGATACAAAGGTGATCAATTGGACCGATATAACAACAATAAAAAGTTCAAGTGATACGATCAACTGGTCTGATATCGCCGCCATAAAAGCAAAAACCGATACGATTAACTGGACGGATATTTCGGCGGTAAAGACCGCCGTCGGCGTGGGCGAGGCAAAAACTGTCTGGGAACGGGCCGGCGATATCCTTATCCTTCTTGGTAATTATGATGATACGTCAACAGACGATACGGTTTTTGGCAAGATAGCCGATTTAAAGAAAACAATTTGGACCGATAACCTTGCTAAAGTGAACTGGACCGATATCGGAGCCTTGAGCGACCAAGGCATAAACTGGACCGATTTAGCGGTGATGACCGATATCGGTATAAACTGGAGTGATATTGATATTCTTACCAAGGCCGGTGTTAACTGGGATGATATTAACATTCTAACTCGCATTGGTATTAACTGGATGGATATAGAGCTTCTTGGCGAGGCCGGCATAAACTGGGATGATCTTAATATTATGACTAAAGCCGGTATTAACTGGATGGATATAGATATTCTGACCGTGGCCGGCGTTAATTGGGCTGATCTATATCAAATGACTATAGCCGGCGTTAATTGGAATGACATAGCCTATATGAGCGGTGCCGGCGTAAACTGGGATGAGACTATAAACTGGGATAATTTGGCGGAGTTAAGCAATTCAGGTGTTAATTGGGAAGACATAGCTGTTATGAGCGATGAAGGCATTAACTGGGCAAGTATCGATAATCTTAGCGAGGCCGGCGTGAACTGGGAAGATTTTGAGATACTGACTAAGGCGGGAATCAACTGGTCAGATTTTAAACCGTTGACAACAGCCGGAATTAACTGGAGTGATCTAGGAATATTAAGTCAAGCGAGCATTAACTGGGACGATTTGGATATTATGACGCGAGCCGGTATTAACTGGGCCGATATAGGAATTTTATCGGGATCCGGTATCAACTGGGAGGATATACAGATAATGGCCCAGGCGGGCGTAAACTGGGATGATTTAGAGGTATTAAGTAAAATAGGAATAAACTGGTTAGATTTTAAACCGTTGACAACAGCCGGAATTAACTGGAGTGATCTAGGAATATTAAGTCAAGCGAGCATTAACTGGGACGATTTGGATAT
>JBDRDG010000213.1:0-10227 GCA_043821045.1 Candidatus Omnitrophota bacterium
ATACCCCCTTTTTATTAGCGTATAGCGTTTAGCGTATACAAATAAACAAATTAGCGAATAGCGTATGGCGTATAGAGAAATTCTGCGTTTATCCGCGTATAGTTCCGCGTAAATCTGCTTCTATTATTAAACTATACGCTATCCGCTACACGCTAAACGCTAGTTTAAAGATCAATCTTTCCTTATAATCGCCTCTCTCTTTTCGCCAACGGAGATAAAAGTTATTTTTCTCTCCAGGCTTTGCTCGATTAAAGAAATATATTTCTTCGCCTTTGGCGGTAAATCTTTATATTTTCGGATGGAAGAAGTGTCTTCTTTCCAGCCTTTAATTTTTTCATATACTGGCTCTACCTTAACCAGATCATAAGGAAAAAATTTATTCCCCCCATAGCCCTTATAGGCAAAACAAAAATATATTTCATCAAGATTATCTAAAACATCGAGTTTTGTAAGAGCGATATCACTTACATTATTAAGAATAACCGACCGTTTTAATATCACCAAATCTAACCAGCCGCAACGCCGGGCTCGGCCTGTAGTCGCGCCGAATTCTTTGCCGGTATTACGGAAAAATTCAGCCACCCCTTCCTTTGCTTCCGTGGGAAAAGGCCCTTCGCCTACCCTGGTAGTGTAAGCTTTACTTACTCCGATTATCCGCGCATTAGCAGCGAATGGGGCGCCGCTGCCCACGAAGGCATTAGGAGAAATCGTACTGGAAGAAGTGACAAAAGGATATGTTCCAAAATCAATATCCAAAAATGTCCCCTGGGCGCCTTCAAAAAGAATTTTCCGCCGCCGGTTACGATACAAAAAATCAACCGTATCACAGAGATAAGGTTTGATCATCTTTGCGTAACGGCAATACTCCGCAAAAATCTTCTTAAAGGAAAAAGGCGGCTTTTTATAAACGTATTTCAAAAGAGAGTTTTTCTCATTCAAGTTATCCCTAAGTTTTAGAGCGAATTTTTCTCGGTCAACAAGATCAATTACACGTATCCCGCAACGAGAATATTTATCCACGTAACAAGGCCCGATGCCGCGTTTGGTCGTGCCGATTTTTTCTACACGTCTTGCTTCACGCAAAGAGTCCATGCTCCAGTGATAAGGCATTATTACATGGGCCAATAGGGATATCTTAAGATTACTAGGTGAAATACTTATACCTTCTTTTTTTAAATAAGTTATCTCATTGATTAATATTTTCGGGTCTATGACAACACCGTTGCCGATAACACAGACCTTTGCCTTTCTTAGAATACCGGAGGGAATAATATGAAAAATAAACTTTCTGCCGCGGCAAACAACGGTATGCCCGGCGTTATTGCCTCCCTGAAAACGGACAATGATATCGGTCTCTTTAGCTAAATAATCAATTATTTTGCCTTTACCTTCATCCCCCCACTGTAAGCCGACAATAACACTAACCATTAATCTCCTTTCATATCAACGAAACAATCGGTTAAAGAATAACCCACCCTTTCTAATAACTCAATATTAGTTTTAACTGTTCGGGAATAACTTTAAATATTCTAAATATCCTTAAATTATTTACCGCCAGAACCATTCCTTCTTCCACGCCTAACTCCTCGGCAAAACGTGAATTCTTAGTAAAAATATCATTCATCTTACCAGAAAAAACCAGAGTTTTTACCCGCCTGTGATCGATTTCCAAAGCGTTCATAGTATCTATCCACCAACCGCTATTTATATCCTCAAGGCGGCGCAAAAAGTAATCCCAGAATTTATCCGGATACAGCTCTCTTACCGCCAGCATTCTTTCTATTTCTTCCCTTTCAAAAACAGCTAAAGGCGACTGTTTTACCCCCTTGTCTTCCACGAAATAGACCTCTAGTTTTACATCGTATCGGCGGCAGAATTCTCTCAAGGCGATAATCTTTTCCCGTATATCCGACGCATATAAATTAATAAATGTATCTATCCTTTTAGGCGATTTCTCTCTGTTGAGAAAAAGAAAAATTCCGGCCAATTCCCTCTTGGCGAGAAAAACATCTTTACTTTTATTCAAATGGAAAGCCAAAGCGGCAAAAGAAGCGCTCTCTTCTATCACCGGCGGGAAAAGAAATGCCGGCAGAGTCTCTATCTGGTATTTATCAACTAATTTTTTTGCCTCCTCGCTTCGATAATCAATCCGATTAAAAACAACGCCGGGCAACAAATTTAAAAGGTATTGCTCCGTTTTTTCTGTTGAACAAAAATCACATTTCGAATCGCTAATCAGCCTGACGTTAATTTTCTCGCCCTCAAAATAGACACAACGGTTATCCTGGCCGGGAAAAGACTGACATCCAACCACCATGCCTTCTTTTTCCGGGCAATCACGGCTGGACATGCAAGGAGGAATCATCCGCTTAACTGTCTGGTTTTCCTTAAATTCTGCGGGCAAAACATAACGTTTTAGCGTATGCTTAGTGATATTGCCGCCTTGTATTTTCAGGTCAATCGCTCTTAACTCTTTAGCTTGGTATGACGGCCGCAGGATAATTGTTTTGTTAACTATCTCCTCTGGTTGATCAGTCACACTATTGCCGGAAGAGATAATTAATTTAATCCGGGGAAAATTCATCGCGATCTCTTTGTTAATCGTATCATCGAAGGAAGAGAGCAAAACGATAAGATTAATACTGTTTTCAATCATGGCTAGAGCATCGCTTAACGTTTCTTTATACTCTTTTACAAAAAGATTGTTGTTATTTACCGCCGCCTCATCAGTAAGACCTAAAACAGCTATTTTAAAACCGTCAAACTCTTTTATGATATAAGGGCTGACGCCGCCAAGGTTTAAATTTGAAGAGATAAATTTAAACCCCATACCGGTCAGATTGCTCTTAAGGAAGTTGACGCCGAAATTAAATTCTTCCCTGCCGATGCCGGCAGCGTCATATCCCATAGCCTCTAGAGTCCGGTAATAAATAACTGTCCTTTTTTCATCTAATTCGGCATTCACACTTTCCTGATCAAGCCTGCCGCCGGCAGTGAGATTGCCGGCGCTCACAAGCAGAATGTTCTTATTTTCTCTCTTAATCTGTTCGATTACCGTTGCCCTTCGGGCAACGCCGCCCCCCACACTGCGCGGACAAACCCGGCAAGGGTATAACGAGGAATATGAATTGCCTGTATAGACAACAAGAATATCCTGGCCAAAAATGGCTGTGGGCAAAATTATACAGACAGCGAAGATAACAATAAATCTTTTCATATGAGTATATTACAATTTTATAACCTTGAGTGAAATAATATTTGCATTAGACTTGATATCGTTTATGACCTCTTCACCAATAAAAGAATCGACATTCAGTACGGTCACGGCTGTGCCGGCGGGGGTTTTCCTTCCCAAACTCATGTTAGCGATATTTACGTTGTGTTTACCGAGTATCGTTCCTAGACTGCCGATAACTCCCGGTTTATCGTAATTGTTAATCACCATCATATAAGGTGAAGGTGCGATTTCTATATAAACATCGTCCATTTTTACGAAGCGCGGCTCTTTATTAGCGAACAGTGTCCCTTCAAGAGTTTTTTCTTCCTTGTCGGTCTTTACCTGGACACGAATTAAATTAATATACTCTTCCTCTTTATTTACTTTTATCTGTTCTATTTTTATCCCGCGCTCTTTGGCTATTTGGAAGGCATTTATGAAATTAACACCCTCTCCCATTATAGTCGCGAGAAAACCCTTTGTAAAAGCCATCGCTAAAGGGTCTACTTTTAAAGAAGAGATCTCACCGATGTAATTGATCGTTATCTTACGGACTCCGCCGCTGACTAACTGCGAAAGAAATTTACCCATTCCCTCCGCCAGGTTGATATAAGGCGAAATAATCTTATAAACATCCGGCTCCATCTGGACGTAGTTTACCGCGTTACGCATGGCATTTCCCAATAGGGCGTCTCTCACACAATATGCTATCTCAATAGCGACATTTACCTGAGCCTCCTGGGTTGAGGCGCCAAGATGCGGCGTGACTATAAGGTTATCTAATGTCAAAAAGTCAAAATCTGTTGGCGGTTCCTTATCAAAAACATCCAAAGCGGCACCGGCAATTTTCTTTTCTTTGAGTGCTTGGAAAAGAGCTTTTTCATCAACAATCCCGCCACGCGCGCAGTTAACGATAAAGGCCGTTTTCTTCATTAATGCCAGCTGTTTAGCCGATATCAAATCTTTTGTCTCGTCGGTCAATGGGGTGTGTACGGTAATCACATCCGACTGTGACAATAAGGTATTAAGATCAACAATCTTAACGCCGCTTTGTTCGGCAATTTCCAAAGATATAAAGGGATCATACGCTAAGATTTCCATGCCGAAGGAAGAGGCCCTTTTTGCCACCTCTTTACCTATCCGCCCCAGTCCGATTATTCCTATAGTTTTTGAATAAAGCTCTATCCCTTTAAATTTCGACCGGTTCCACTCCTTATTCTGCAGAGAGATGTGCCCGAAGGGAACTTTTCTTGCTAACGATAATATTAAGGCAAAAGTGTGTTCGCAGGTAGAGATTGTATTGCCGCCGGGGGCATTCATGACAATTATGCCTTTTTTAGTAGCTGATTCTAAATCAACGTTATCTAAGCCTACCCCGGCCCTGCCGATAAGTTTTAACTTATCGGCCGCTGCTATGACATCCTCGGTCAGCCTTGTCTCGCTTCTTACCAAAACCGCCTGATAATCTTTTATTATCTTCTTTAACTCCTCCTTATCCAAACCTGTCTTGGTATCGACTTGGAAACCGCTTTGCTTTAGAATATTAATGCCATCCTCAGCTAATTTATCAGCGACTAATATCTTAACCATAGTAAACCTCCTGAAATTTCTCTAGGGAAACGCCAAGTTTAAAACGATAGCCTAAATCAGACAAAGCTTTTTCCAGAAAAGAAAAACCAACGATCAAATCATCCTGGTTAATTGAACCCATATGAGCTATTCTTATTATTTTATCCTTTAACGCGTCCTGGCCGCCGGCAATACTCAAACCGTACTCTTTGCGTAATTTCTTCACTAAATCGGAAGGAGAAACTCCCGCCGGCACAAGCAAAGCAGTAACTGACGCCGAGGGGCTCTTAGAAAATAGATCGAAGCCGATTGCTTTAGCGGCTTTTTGAGTGGCAAGCGCTAACTTACGGAACTTCTTCCATCTTGCTTCTAAACCCTCCGCGTTAATCATTGCCAAGCTTTTTTCCAATGCGCATATAAGAGGAACACTGGGGGTAAAAGGGGTATCATCCTTCTCGTAGCTTTTCAATGCTTTGGCGATGCTAAAATAGTACTTCGGCAGGGTGGAGTTTTTTAAAAGATCTTTGGCTTTGTTGTTTATCGCGATAAAAGCAAGGCCGGGGGGCAAAATAAGCCCTTTCTGAGAGCCGCTAACGACAAGATCAACACCCCATTTTGAAGTCAGCAACTCATCCTGTCCCAGGCCGCTTATTGCATCTACTATTAAGACCGCCTCTCTTTTTCTCGTTAATTCTCCCATCGCCTTAATATCATAAACCGTCGCCGTAGAGGTTTCACACAAGGTAGTTAGTACTGCCTTGACATCCCGGTTCTTATTCAATAAATTATCGATCTCATCTATTTTCGGAGCGGTCCCCCACTCAATAACGTAATTAATCACCTCTAAGCCGTAGGCGGAAGCGATCTCTCCCCAACGCTGTCCGAACTTTCCGCCGGAGACGACAATAACTTTATCTTTTGCCGAAAATAAATTAGAGATTGCTCCTTCCATTGCTCCCGTACCGGAAGAAGAAAAGACAAGGACGGGATCTTGGGTGCAAAAAACTTCCCTTAAACCAGAATGCACATTCTTCAATATCTGACGGAACTCATCGGTACGATGGTGCATAATCTCTCGTGATAAAACTTCACGTATCTGGCTAGATACCGGTGAAGGACCTGGTGTCAAAAGGTACGTTCTTTTCATAGCTACACCCCTCCTCTATCGGTTTTAATTACTTTTATATATTAACAAGATTTCCTTACCTAAATATATAATAGACTCAACGCTAGTTACTCTTGATTCACCTTCTTAACCGGCTCAATAACAACATCTAATATACCATAATCTTTTGCTTCTCTGGCGGTCATGAAGTAATCCCTGTCGGTATCAATTCTTATCTGATCACAGCTCTTGCCTGTATGTAACGACAAAATGCTGTTAAGATTTTCTCGCATGCGTAATATTTCCTTTGTGTGACGGGAAATATCTTCGGCAGTTCCTTCAACGCCGCCGAGAGGCTGATGGATCATAATTCGCGAATTGGGCAGAGCGAAACGTTTACCCTTTGTTCCGGCACATAATAATAAAGCCCCTAAAGAAGCCGCCTGGCCTATACAATAAGTGGCGACATCACATTTAACAAACTGCATAGTATCATAAAGGGCCATTCCCGCTGTAACCACTCCGCCGGGAGTATTAATATAAAGATTAATATCTTTGTTTACATCCTCCATTTGCAAAAAGAGCATTTGGGCTATAACAATATTAGCCACATTATCATCAACAGCTGTCCCAAGAAATATTATTCTGTCTTTAAGAAGACGCGAATATATATCGTATGAACGCTCTATCCTTCCGGTCTGTTCGATAACCATTGGAATATAATATTGATTCTTCATCTTCTTGCCTCCTTATGTTTTGGCCAGCGTATAGCGTATGACGTATAGCGTATAGTTAAAAAATACAAAATCTAGAATTCTATATCTTACTCTAAACGCTATCCGCTACACGCTATTCGCTAAACGCTATATTTACCGCCTCAAACTTATTAATAAACTCAATTATCTGCCTTTAACCCAAAATTCGCGTTAGAAATCAGAACTTTTTACCACCTCATGAAAACTATATGGTTATAAGAGCAACTCGCGAAATAAAAGAGTACAAGCAAATTTTTTAGGTAACCCCGCCCCGAGGACTTTCACACTGTGAAATTCCCGGGACTTAGTCCTTGGAATTTTCCTCACAAGGGAAATTCCTAAGGGCCTTTTACCCTAAAGGGTACAAGCCAAATTTTCCCATAGCCTTCGGCTTAGGGAATTCGGGCCCGGCCCGAACGTAGCCTGCCCGTAAGGGTATCCGGGCAGATTTTTCTAAGCCGAAGGCTATGAAAAATCTGGGTTTAAACGATATAGTCGGCACAGCTAAAAATATAGGCAATAACCGTCTCGTAAATATTTTGCGAATTCACCGCCAGCGATTCTTTCTGAGCAATCGCTTCCAAAATATAATAAAGTTTGACCTGTCTTTCGGCCAAGGGTTTTATCTTTTCACTGATATCGTCTTCGTACTTTTTAATGTCTTTTTCTTCCACACCCCTCAGGCGCAGATTATACGTCTCCTGCTGGATTAGCTTATCATGCTGCTCTTTAACTAAGGAGCGGGGCGCTTCAATTTTTATCCGCCGCGACAATTCATCAAGGACAAAACTTTCCATATCCGACTTCCTTGCCCTCAATTTGCCGATAAGAATCTCCGCTCGGATCGCGTTTTTCAAATCTTCCAGCGAAGGATAACCAGCCCATTTCGCTAATTCCTCGTCAAGACAATCTCTTTTTACGATTTTGTTTACATTGTCTTTCAGCTGAGTAATCATCTTTTCCACTTCTATCTCTTCAACCGCAAGCGCTTTATGCTTTATTTTTAAATTTTTATAATCTTTCCCCTCAACTTCGAACTGAGGTTTAATTTCAAATTCAGCGCTGAAAATCAAGCCTTTGTCATTAAAATCAACGTCGTAAATACGGGGAGTACTAACCGGTTCCAGAGAATTATCCGCCAAAGCCTTAGAATAATAAGACGGCAGAGCCTTCTTCAGAAACTCCTGTTGAAAAGCGCTCCTATGGTGTTTTTCAACAAGATCAAGCGGAGCTCCTCCCGGGCGGAATCCAGGAACCTTAAAAAGCTTTCCTATTTCCCGATAAATATCCTCTTTGTCACGATTTAAAACTTCTCCTTCCACTTCTATTTTCAAAACTCTTTTTAATTGATCCAACTTCTTAATCTCTACTTTCATAATTACCACTGCTCCTTCATATAATCTCCGTAAAATAAGTGTTTGTAGCGACAGAGATATTAATAACTACATGCGGAAGTTCTCACCCAAATATATCTTCCTTGCCTGAGGATTATTTATCAACTCACTGGAAGTGCCAGAAATTAATATTTTACCGTCGGCTATTAAATATGCCCGGTCAGTTATCGAAAGAGTTTCCCGAACATTGTGGTCGGTAAGAAGAATCCCGATACCCTTCCTTTTCAAACTCGAGATTATCTCTTTTGCTTCATTAACCACAATGGGATCAATACCGGAAAAAGGCTCATCCAAAAGCAAAAAAGAAGGATTAGTCACTAAAGCGCGCGTTATTTCCAAACGGCGGGCTTCACCGCCGCTTAAGGTATAAGCTTTACTTTTTCGCAGGTGGTCAATGTTAAGTTCTTTTAAAAGAGCATCCAAGTTTTTTTCTCTTTCCCTCAAACCTAAAGGTAAAGTCTCTAAAATTGCCATAATATTTTCCTCCACGGTGAGCTTTCTGAACATAGACGGTTCCTGGGAAAGATACCCTATTCCGTATTTACTTCTAACATGTATCGGTAAATGGGTAATATCCTGATTGTCGAAAGAAATTTTTCCTTTATCCGGCGGTATTACACCCACGATCATATAAAATGTCGTGGTCTTACCCGCTCCGTTAGGCCCAAGCAAACCAACGACTTCACCCCTTCGCACAGTAATATCCACGCCCTTTACTACCGCCTTGCCTCCGTAAGATTTTAATAAATTTTTGACCTCTAATATCCTCATTGGGGACTCCCGCTAAGGGTAGCGTCAAGACTCGATTTTCTATCGGGGAAAATAACTAAACGCGGCCTCCCCTCAAGGGTTACTTTCTTATTGGCTTCAAGATAAATCGCCCGTTCGGCAAAGGTAACGTTGTCATCCCTTATTATCTTCACATCACCCTCAGCGATTATTTTGATAATACGGTTCTCTTCGGAATTGAAGAATACCGTCGCTTTCTGAGAAAACATTTTTCCTCTTATATTATCGACAACAACATTGTTGTAAAAAATAGCTTGTCCTTGAGTATATTCGATTTCAAGAGGGCCATCGCAGTCAATTTTCACCACGTCATTATTTTCAATCACATTTGCCCTGACTTCTCTCTGAAAATTGACCTTTTTAAGTTCCGTATTGGCATCCATCCCTTTCGCTTTAATTTCTAAGCTGTCTTCCTTTATAACCTCTACATCTCTATCGGTCGTAATCGTATTTGTATTTTTCTGCCAATCTAAAACCTCCGTGTTCAGTGTTACTCCTTTTTCATTGTTCACCTTAACATTATCTTCTAAATGAACATCCATACTGTCTTTATCTAGTCTGGCTTTGTCGGCTTTGACATCGATCTTATCGTCGCTTTGAAAATAAGTGCCTTCCATTTTATCGATATCAACATATTTCTGAGAGACCACCGCTTCTTTTCCCTTTACTTCCCACTCCCTTCCACCATCTTCTTTATAATTGGAAAGATAAAAATCCTGTATTTTTTGCTGAGAAAAAACTGTCTTGCCTCCGAGAATCAGGAGAGTTACAACAAATACTTTCAAAATATAGTTTTTCTCAAACCTAATCATATCTTCCTAAGGAACGCTATCATTCGTATCAATCAAGCTTTTAGGGCACTGATTTCTTTTATGGCTTTATGCCAAAGACTTTTTGACTTTAAAATAAGTTCAACGATTTCCCGTACCGCGCCTTCACCGCCTTTATGACAGGTAACATAAACGGCTGTCTTGCGCACCTCAAAAGAGGCATCAGAAACTGCCACGGGTATGCCGACCCGTCTCATTATTCCGATGTCAATTAAGTCGTCCCCCACGAAACATATCTGTTGGCTATTAACACTATATTTTTTCTCCAATTGAGGCAAGAGGTCCTCTTTAGGCAAAATACCGCCGTAAATATCGGCACGCATATCTTTTGCCCGCCGCCTGACAACAGGAGAGTTTTTTGCTGTAATTAAAACCACATTTATGCCCATCCTTCCTAAAAGAGAAACCCCCAAGCCATCCTTTACATTAAATATCTTTGCTTCACCGTCCTGCGAATCATAAATAATTTCTCCTTTGGTCAACACGCCGTCAACATCAAGCAAAAGCAACTTCACCCTCTTAAACAATTCTTTAACCTTTTTTTTACTGATTTTAGCTGATAATTTTC
>JBDRDG010000214.1:0-2929 GCA_043821045.1 Candidatus Omnitrophota bacterium
CTAATGTTCCTACTTCTAGGTGTGGATCGGCATCCTCTATAACCTTCAGCTCCCCGATTTTATCGGCTTGTTCAATCCAGTCGCGCATATCACTAAAGTCAGGCATTCACATTTCTCCCCAGTTCTATATGGTAAGGTAAAACCATATTATATAACAAGCCGAATACTGCCACTAAATCCTTGTTTTCGCATAAGCCGGCAAGCACTATTGCATTAATGCTATTACGAATAATGTTGCATCCGCAGGTTTATTTTTTCTTCTTAGCTTTTTGAAAGTAAACCGGAGCTTTAGTGATAATATTATAGCCATCATCGGTAACGGTAAGGGTATAAGCGCCGCCCTTTATCAGTTTTTTGCTGACATAATCGCCCGCACTCCAGTTTGTTCCCCATGTGCCGGTATTGTCGGATTTGGGTGCCGGTTTAAGGGCATACCCGATATCGGACTCGACACCATCGTCGCCGGCGAAAAGAATATTGACGTCCTGTTTTTTCTTAAAACCGGTGCCCATAATAATAACTTTCGATGTTTTACTCATCAATACGTTCGGCGTAGCCATAACCACTACCGGGCCTAGATCTTTTTGGTCGGCCATTTTTTCTTCTTTTGCTTGGGAGGAACTTTTAGCGGTTAGACCTTTACACCCTATAAAGCCGATTAAACCCACAGCTATAGCGATAACCATCAATTTAAGAATTAACTTTTTCATGAAAACCTCCTTTAAAATGAATGAATTCGGTGTTTCTTACACGCGTATACGGCAACGTTTAAGATATTATATCCCGGCACATAGTACCTCTTAATTTCTTGTTATTTCAATAGGCTTAAATTAAATTTAACAAAAAGTTAAAGAACATATGATTAATAAATTTCGAAAGGATAAAATTGAATTATTATATTCAAAAATATCAAATGGTTGTCGCAATTGCGGGTTTTTACAAAACCATATGTCACCCTCAAACACACCACCGAACTCACCACCGGCACCAAAGAAACAGGGGAAAGTTTTCGGCAAACCTGATCATTAATGTCCAATTTGTCTTGACGTTACTATTTCCGGCAAACTGAACCTATGACGGTTGAAACCTAAGGGCTACCGGATTCATATTCCGGCGGCTATGGATATCTGTAACTATTTTTTCTTCTTGGCCTTGGTGTCGGCTTTACCTTTCGCCTTTTTCTTGGCTGCCTTGAAGAAAACAGGCGTATGGGCGACATGATTATACTCTTCGTCCGTCGCCAGGATTTTCTAGGCCCCGCCCTTTATCAGCTTTTTACCGACATATTCGCCGGCATCCCAGGTGGTCGCCCAGGACCCGGTATTATCGGCTTTGGGGGCCGGCTTGAGGGCATAACCGACGTCGGACTGCAGCCCATCCGGCGTTGCGAAAAGAATACGAATTTCCTGCCCGGGCTTAAATCCACTGCCCATAATCACAACTGCAGACTTCTTGCTCATCTGTACCAGGGGTGTGGCTGTTGATAGAACCGGTTCCGCCGCTATACTTTCATTAGGACCCAAAAGCTTAGAGCCGGTAATACCCATTAAACCAACAACCAACATCACCGCAATCATACACCCAAAAAACTTTTTCATGAAAGCCTCCTTTTGCGTCATGTTTGAAATTTGTAACCCAGTTTTAGCCGTTAGGAAAAATTGTGAAACATCAGATAATGTTGCACTCCGCATTTACTCCCAGAACATCAGTGTCAAGGTAAGTATCTTGACAAATCTTCAAACAGCAACCTGTTAACTAATCAGGCTTCACTGCAACAATTACCCAAGAAACTTCCTCCTTAAAGAGATTTAAAGAGATGGTGAGATTATATGGTCAAATTACATTTTAGTTGAGATGCGACTATAAAAAAGGGTGGTTAACAATGTCAAGTAAAAAATCAAGCTTTTAAACCGATAAAGATAAAATTAGAGCTTACTTAAAGAACGTTTCCGGCGGTATACTTAAAACCGCATTAGCTGCCTAGGCTTATCTCATTTGCAGAAATTATTAAGCCGGCAGTACAGGTTACAGCTATCCATCCGATTTTATTTAATTAATTATATCAATATATTGGAATAAGGTTGTCAGCAACTATAGGTTGTTTTGATCACAAACTTAAAAAACATCTTTTACCTGTATGCCTTAATATTTTATATACTTAAATTTAGTTATTAACAGATAAAATTTATCCTGTCAATGGCATATCATGTTTAGAGAATATTTTTTAAAAAATCGAGTAAACACATGAAAGTGCAACATATATGGTTGCTAAGGTCGGCCATAGCCACAGGAAAAATAGGGTTGGCAAGCCGCCGCCATTCAGGATTTATAATTTTTTAAGAACTCCGCCGTCCGCCAAGGCATCTTGGCGGACGGGGAATGCGCGCGATTGCGGTTGAAACCAACAAACGTTTTTTGTGTTACCGTGGCGCTGAAATGATATCTACCAGAGCGGGCAGTTTTTTTTCTTTTACCACGGCAAGCGCTTTTTGCAAGGCCGGTCGTAGATCTTCCGGCCTTGTGATCGGTCCGTCTCCGTAAAGGCCGAAGCCTTCCGCCACCATTTTAAAATTTACCGGTGGATTATCGACATGGGTTCCGATTCCGGCGAATGCAACCGGTCTGTTGCGAAATTTGGCAATTTGAATATTATGTTCCTCGGAATTATAGAAGGATTGATTGTTATGCATGACGATCAGAAGCGGAATTTTATGATGAGCGGCGGTATACAGGGCGCTCGAAGTCATCAACAGATCGCCGTCCGACTGGATATCGACGCAGATCTTATCGCTTCCCTTGAGCGCCAGCGCGGCTCCGATGGCCGCACTCAAGCCATAACCGAGACCTGCACCCCCGCTTTTACCAATATGCTGGTAAGGTTTTGAAAAGTTCCATAAGCGCCGCGCCCAGCCCTTCTGATTAAAATTGG
>JBDRDG010000215.1:0-7850 GCA_043821045.1 Candidatus Omnitrophota bacterium
GTATGAATTTAAATGAGATTTTCGAGATGATGATAAATAGCAGCGCTACGGATATTTTTATACGCGTGGGGTCGTGTTTGAAAGGAAGGGTAAACACGGAGATAAAGGTTATTGATGAATACAGGTTTAGTTCCGTCGATATTATTAAAATTGTCGGCGAAATGATCGGTGAACAAAACCAGCGAGATCTTCTCCAGGAGAATAAAAGCAGCGAGTTTTCCCTTTGGTACAAAGACGAGTGGCGTTTCCGCGTGGGCATATTTTATCAGAGGAATACCGTCTCAATAGTCGTGCGTAAAATAGACTTAAAGATACCGGTATTCAGCGATCTTAATCTGCCGGTAAAGCCGTTAGAGGATTTTTGTCACCAGCGGCGGGGATTGATTCTTGTTACCGGTATTACCGGCAGCGGTAAATCGACTGCGATCGCTACAATGCTCGAATATATAAACAGAAAATTCGGCCGTCATATTCTTACCGTTGAGGAGCCGATAGAGTTTGTTTTCACCGATAAACAGGCAATAATCAGCCAGAGAGAGATCGGTAAAGACGTGGCAAATTATGAAGACGCTTTACGCCAGTTTGCCGTGCACTCGCCGGATATTATGTATATCGGAAATATAAGGGATTATGCTACCTGTCACGCCGCTCTTACCGCGGCGGAAACGGGCGTCTTGGTTTTTTCCACGCTCCATACGGTTAACGCTGCATCTACTATAGAGCGGATTATCAATTTTTTCCCTCCTTACCAGCACCACTTTGTTCTTATGCAGCTTTCCACTTTGTTTAAAGGCGCCATATCTTTACGTCTCCTTCCCCATATCAGCGGCAATGGATTAGTTCCGGCGTATGAAGTTCTTACTCTCAGCCCTTCAATCGCGCGCCTTTTGCGTGAGAATAAAGTGTGGGAGATTCCCAAGTACATGGAAAACGGCGATATATACGGCATGAACACTTTTAACCAGTGTTTGATTAACTTAGTCGAAAGTAAACAGGTAAGCCCTCAAATAGCTTTAGATTTTTCCGATAAGGTAGAAGAGTTGGAATTAAATTTGCGGAATAAAGGCCTGCTTTAAACCCAAAATTCGCGTTAGAAAGCAGAACTTTTTACCATCTCATGAAAACCATATGGTTATGAGAGCGACTCGCGAAATAAAAGAGCGCAAGCGAATTTTTTAGGCAACCCCGACCCGAGGAATTTCACGTTGTGAAATTCCCGGGACTTAGTCCTTGGAATTTTCCATAGCCTTCGGCTTAGGAAAATTCCTAAGGGCCTTTTACCCTAAAGGGCACAGGCCGAATTTTCCCATAGCCTCCGGCTTAGAGAATTCGGGGTCGGTCCGAGCGTAGCCTGCCCCTAAGGGTATCCGGGCGGATTTTTCATAGCCTTCGGCTTAGAAAAATCTGGGTTTAATGATACCTGTGTTTTTCAGACAAGATTCTGATTATGGTTACGGCCTTTATAGCCATCGGTTCCAACCTCGGCAATAAATCGCGTAATATAAAAAAGTCTATAGAGGAGATAAAAACTACGAAAGGCATTGTTATTGAGAAAGTATCTTCTATAATCAAGACTAAACCCGCAGGCGGGCCGTCTCAGCCGGATTATTTAAATTGTGTAATAAAAATAAACACATCTCTTTCTCCTTCTGATCTCTTAGATGAACTGCAAATTATTGAAAAACGTTTAGGCAGAAAACGCCTCCTGCGTTTTGGCCCGCGGACAATAGATTTAGATATTCTTCTCTACGGCGATATGGTTATCGATAACCGCCGTCTGAAAGTTCCTCATCCGAGGATGTTTAATCGCGAATTTGTTTTAGCGCCTTTATTTGAAATAGAACCAAAAATTAAACCGCTAATCCCAAGGCTGCGTAAGCGGCTAATTTCCAAAAGGGGCAGATAGGATAAGATAAGTCAGGTGCGAAGCTATTTTATTACATGGAAGATAACACCGTGTGTATCTTCATATACGACATCGAAATGCTCTTTATCTTTATCTATCTGTTTATATAATGGGACTGTTTTGGCGGTATAGCCATACATTGTCTGGAATATCTTTTTCAAAGCATAATAAGGTTTTGCTATCTTACCTTCGTTTAAACTCCGATAGACGACGTATTCGCGGGGGTATGGATAAAACATATATATAGGATCAAGGACTACAAGGTAGTTATTTTTAGGATTCAAACATATAAAATAAGGCGAGTCACTCCAGTAAGCGTGGTATATTGTTTCACCGGCGGGTATGTTTTTGTTCATCCATGCGGCGACTTTTTCGTAATGAGCGTTGATTGTTCCGCTGCGGGTTACGATTATGCCGAACTGGAATAGGAAGAGTTTAAGCGATGCGATGGAAATTAAAAAGTAGGCAAAGAGAAAAATACGTATTTGCCGCACTTTATGGTTTATCGTTTTTTCGCGGAAATAATCGTTGAGGTAAGAAGCGAAGAAAATAAAGAAAAGGATATTTGCCGTGTACCAATAACGGTTGCCTAAACAGGCGAGAATTAAGTATATATTTGAACATCCCCACCAGACGAAAGTCGGCAGGGTTAAGTTCGGTTTTGTTAAGAATGTTATCCAAATAGTGACAAAAAGGGTAAAGAATACAGCTATATTGCTTAGGAAAACGTTTTTTAGATTTGGCGTGGTAAATTCCGCCCCTAACTGTATGCCTTTTTCCATGATCGAATAAAAAGGCACCACTATGCCGTTTAAATATAGAGAGAGCCAGTTGTTGGGGTTGTTGGGATGGATAAGGCATCCTAAGATGCAGCCTATAATTACAACAGAGAGGTTTCTTGAAAAGAACTCTTTATTAATAAGATAACGGATTGTTTCACAGAGCAAGGCAAGAAATATAAGTGTAAAGAAGGATATGTGAGAGAGGGGATATAGTATTGATATGACAAATAATGGCAGCCACTTTTTTTGAATCAGAAAGTATATACCTAGGATAGTAAGAATATTAGCGAGGGTAGCCGGCCGCAGATATAAGAAATATATGGTGAAAGTGGAGGAAAAAAATGGCAGAATCATAAAACAGGCTGCCAGGAAGCTGGAGAGGTATTTTCTTAATACGAACATATAGGCGAGGAGGAAGATTAAGTTATAAAAGATAACAGCGTATTTTGCCGCGATTATTATATTTTTTGATAAATAGAGCGCCGGGATGCTAAGAAGGTGGAAAAGGAAATCTTTATCAGAGAAAAAGTCGCGGAATGTTGATAATTGGGCCCATCGGAAACTGTTTTGAGGGCCGTAATCTTTTAGGAAACGGCTTGCCGCTATGTGGTAATAGCCGTCGGCACCATATAGTGTTGGCGTGAAGAACTGAAGAAAAATCGAGTAGAAAATGAGAAGAGCCAAGAGCGCGATCAATAAAAAGTCAGATAGCTGATGATTAATTTTGTTCATGTTCAGCGGCAAATAGTTAATAACTCCTTAAAATTATACCATGCCTTAGAGGATGTGACTATTTAAAACTAATCGCCGTATGTTAGTTTGTTTAATCATCCCTTGATAAAAAAGTATTTAGCGGTAATATAATAAGATGACGATTGTTGTTAAGACAATTAAGGAAGTAAGAGAGATAGTAGAAGCCAATAGGAACAAAGGGAAAAGCGTCGGTTTCATCCCCACGATGGGGTCTTTACATAGCGGCCATCTTTCTTTATTGCGGGCTGCCAAGCGCCAGACAAGTTTCGTCGTTGTAAGTATCTTTGTTAATCCTTATCAGTTCGGCCCCAAGGAAGATTATAAGATGTACCCGCGCGATTTTAAGAAGGACGAGTCTTTATTGCTGAGTGAAGGTGTTGACCTGATTTTTCATCCCAAAAGAGAGGCCTTATACAGTAAGGATTTTTCCCTATATGTTGAGGAAGTATCGTTAAGTAAAAACCTTTGCGGCAGGAGCCGGCTGGGCCATTTTAAAGGTGTATGCACTGTTGTGGCAAAGTTATTTAATATTGTTACGCCGGACATAGCTTACTTTGGCCGGAAGGATTACCAGCAGGCCGAGATTATAAAAAGGATGGTGCGCGACTTGAATTATCCGATAAAAATCCGCCTTTTACCTATTGTACGGGAAAAGAATCGTTTGGCGATCAGTTCCCGCAATAAATATCTTAATGAGAGAGAGAAACAAGATGCGTTATGTTTATACCATGCTTTAAAAGCGGCGAGGCTGCGAATAAAAAGTGGCCAGAGTGATTCAAAGCGTCTTATAAGTTATATATATAAATTTATAAAAAAAGAAGTTCCCACAGCCGTGATTGATTATATTTCTGTGGTTGACCCTTATACTTTAGAAGATGTTAATAGAATAGAAAAGAGAGTTTTGATAGCTTTTGCGGTATATATAGGGAAGACACGCTTAATCGATAACATGGTTGTTTCTAAAGGGTAAATATGGGCAATAAGTTAAAAATCGGTATTGTTGGCTGCGGAGCGATCGGTTGTGAATTGGCAATATTTCTTGATAAGAAGTTCAGTCATAAAGCTGTCTTGGTGGCTGTCTGTGACATAAAAAAGGATATGGCCGATAATCTTTGTTTTCAGTTGAGACGTAAACCGCAAGTTCTAAGTATAGACCGTTTAATTTCCGTCTCCGATCTGATTATTGAGGCCGCTTCCCTTGCGGCGGCAAAAAGTATTGTCAAAAAAGCGGTTAAGGCCGACAAAGACATCCTTATTTTAAGCGTCGGCGCTTTTGTCGAAGACGAAAAACTCCTTCCTATGGTAGCCGCGTCAAAAAGCAAGCTTTATGTGCCTTCCGGCGCGATCGCCGGTATTGACGGCGTATCTTCTTTGCGAAAAGGCCAGATAAAAAAACTAATTATAACCACTTCAAAACCGCCGCGGTCTTTAGGCGGCATCCCTTTTTTAAAGAAGAAAGGGATAAATCTTTTCAAATTGATAAGAGAACGCGTCGTTTTTGACGGTAATATAAGGGACGCGATTAAATATTTCCCCCAGAATATAAATGTTGCCGCGACGCTTTTTCTCGCGTCAGCCTTTAACAACATAAGGGTGATTATAAAAGCCGACCCGAATATAGCACGTAACGTTCACCGTATAAATGTCGTTGCCGCCGAAGCCAATATCAATATTGAAGTAGAAAATTTCCCCTCTCCTAATAATCCCAAGACAAGTTATTCCACGGTCCTCTCGGTAAAAACTCTCTTGGAAAAAATCACCTCAAATATAAAGATTGGCAGTTAATTTGCCATGAACTTTTTCAGCGTAAATTAATTAGCCTTTGGTTGATTCATCGTTTCTTATCTTAAATACAATACCGTAATCGTCTTCATAGAGGATATCAAAATGTTCTTTGTCATCTCTAATTTGGCTATATAGAGGAGTTTCTTTGCGGGAGTATCCGTAGGCTGCATCAAAAATCTTTTTTATTATATAGGGATTTTTTATCAGGCCTTCTTTTAAATCATTATAGGCAAGGTATTGTTCAGGATAACGGTAAAACATATATATAGGATCAAGGACTACCATGTAGTTGTTTTTCGGATTTAGGCATATAAAATAGGGCGAGTCGCTCCAATAAACGTGATATATTGTCTCGCCGGCGGGTATGTTTTCGTCCATCCATACGGCGATTTCTTCATAGTGAGTATTGATTTTTATGTGTTGGGTTAACATTATTGATAATGTATTTATCTGAAATTTGTAAGTGACAATAAGAAGGATTGAGTATATAGTGATGAGAATGCGCCGTTTCGATATAATTTCTTTTTTCGCTTTTCCTTTAAACCAGTCATTCAGATAAGACGCAATAAAAATAAAAAAGATAACATTCGCCGGATACCAATAACGGTTGCCTATGAAGGCGAGTATTAAATATAGATTAGTGCATGCCCACTAGACGAAGCTCGAGAAACTCAATTTTACCCGCGCGTAAATTGTCGTCCAGAATACCGTGTTAAGCAGAAAGAAAACAGCGAAATTACTGATGAGGACAGTTAAGGTCTTGTTGGTATTAAATTCTGAACCGAAATCGATTCTGACCTGGATTATGGATAAAATCGGCACAAGTATACCGTTCAAATATAAAGAAAGCCAGTTGTTAGGGTTGTTGGGATGGATGAGGCAGCCTATTATCATGCCGATGATTACAAGGTAGATATTTCTTATGACAAATTGGCGTTTAATCAGGTGGCGTAGAAATTCCGATATAACAGCGAAGGCTATAAGCGTAAAATAAAATATATGGGCGAGAGGGTAAAGTAAAGCGATAAGGAATAAGAGAAGGGATTTCTTGTTTATAAGAGAGTAGATCGCGAGGATAGTAAAAATATTCGCCAGGGCCGTAAATATAAGAAGTATATCGAGAAAACAGAGGATAAAAATGGCCCCAGTAAAAGTAAAGCGGCTAATAAATCAGGAACGTATTTTTTTAAAATAAAGATATAAACGGTTATAAAGAGGATATTGTAAAAAATAACAGCGTATTTGCCCGCCGTTATGATTTTATCGGATAAATATAAGAAAGGTACGGTAAGAAGGTGGAATAAGAATTCCTTGTCGGAGAAGAAATCTTTAAAGGTTGAAAACTGCGCCCAGGGGAAGTCGTAACGCGGGCCAAAATCTTTTAAAAAGCGTGTTGCCGCGATATGGTAGTAACTATCCGCGCCATAAAGGGTAGGTGAGGAGAACTGAATAAACACACAGTAAATAATCAGATAAATTAATACGGAGGTTAAGGCTATGCGCGACAATAGCTTGCTTTTTTTATCAATAACCATTGGATGGTTAGATTCTCTATGCGTTATTATTTTCGATTAGAGAGACATATGGTTTATTAATTATATCATAATCGAAAGGAAAGGCTGCGGCAATTTGTATTATAAGAAAAACATTGCCCAAGTTTTAAGATTTGATATAATTTTATCAAGATATCCTCGGTTTCAAAGTTCGGAGGAATACGGATTTTCCCATAGATGACTGTTGACTAAAGCTACCTATGAAGCGACTCTACTTTGCCGGGGTCATAGTTCTTCACGCTTTAGGTAACAGGCATTTAGCAAAATGAAGCTAAAAACAACAAATCACAAATTCCAAATTACAAACAAATCACAAGATCAAATAAACAATGACCAAAACGGTTTTTGTAATTTTAAAGATTTTGTTACCGAAACTCCAAAGTTGTACGCGCTAGGCAGATAATTCCTAAATATGGCCAATATGCTTTCTTAGTTTCATATTACCATACAATTCAAGAAAAAATGGATTCAATACATATCCAGGGCGCCAAGGAACACAATTTAAAAAACATTAGTTTAAGGCTTCCTAAAAACAAACTTATTGTTATTACCGGCGTTTCCGGATCGGGGAAGTCGTCGTTAGCTTTCGATACCATATATGCCGAGGGCCAGCGCCGTTACGTGGAGAGTCTTTCTGCTTACGCGCGGCAGTTCTTGGAACAGCTGCAAAAGCCCGATGTAGAACACATCGAAGGGCTTTCACCGGCGATCGCTATTGAACAGCGCAGCGCCGGCGGTTCTCCCCGTTCGATAGTAGCCACCCAGACGGAAATCTACGATTATTTACGCCTTCTTTTTGCCCGGATCGGCAAACCCTATTGTCATCAGTGCCGGCGCAGGATTGAGAGGATAACATCACAAGAGCTTATTAATGAAATTATCGATAAATACGGCGGTAAGAAAGTTTATATTTTATCTCCTCTTGTCCGCGGTAAAAAAGGCGAGTACCTTTCGCTTTTTAAACGACTTTCGAAAGAAGGTTTCTCGCGGGCAAGGGTTAACGGCAGGATTTATGATTTAGAAGAAGAAATAAAGCTTGATAAATACAGGCTGCATACGATAGACATTATC
>JBDRDG010000216.1:0-3756 GCA_043821045.1 Candidatus Omnitrophota bacterium
ATTGAATAACCAAACCATCCTGAGCATGTCGAAGGACAGCCGCAGTATCTTTTCTTACGGGCTTGGGCAGAGCATCCTGTCCCGAGTATTCCTCGGGATAAATCAAAACCCCACATTAGAAATGCAAATTTCTTGCTGCTCGCGCAGAACATTTAAAACATTATCCTATAACAATGTAATGTTTACAATCAACTCACAATACACAATGGACAAATCACAAACAATGTTTTGGTCATTGTTTATTTGACATTGTGATTTGTTTGTAATTTGGGATTTGGAATTTGTGATTTTTAGACACAGTTGTCAACATATCCCTGTTATATTTACACTACTCGCTAATATATCAACAATATCTGCCGGTTAAAACATAGCCGTCTAAACTAGACCCCTTTCTTCTATTTTGATATACCGCGCTTTATATTATCCGACCACAGCTCCGGCAGTCAATCCTTTAACAAACTGTTTCTGCATCCTTATATAAAGAAGTATTATCGGTAAAGCCGCCACGGTTAAGGCCGCCATAATCAGAGTATGCTGGGTTACCATCTTGCTGGAAAACTCCATCAAACCCACCTGAAGCGGCATAAATCGGTTATCGGTAAAAAGAAGCGATGCAAGGACAAATTCATTCCAAACGTTAAGGGCGTTAAAAATAACCACTACGGCCAATGCGGGAGAAACTAACGGCAGCCCGACGTTCCACCATATCTGCAATTTATTGCAACCGTCTATGCGGGCGGCATCTTCTAAATCTCTGTTTAACTGGTCAAAAAATGTTTTTAAAAGATATATGCTTAAAGACAAGCCGACATTGGTCATCGCCATAACATAGCCGGCACGATTAAGGAGATGGAGTTGTTGTTTCAATAAAATATAGACGGGAACAAACCCCGCCGGCAGCGGAACCATCATTGCCGCCAGAAATATATAAAATATGATATTCTTCCCGGGAAAGTGCAAACGCGAAAAAGAGTAAGCGGCAAGGGAAGAAATTAATACTATAGTCATGACTGTGACAAAAGTGTAGAAGACACTGTTTAAAAAATACCTCCAGAACTCTTCTTCAATCAAAACTTTTTTATAGTTTTCCCAGTGAGGTCTGTCTGATATCTTCAAACCGTAATCCTGATCAAACTCTTTCTGGCTTCCGAAAGAAACATTGATCATCCAGAAAAAAGGGAAGATACAGCTCAAAGCCACGCTTAAAAGGAAGGCGTGAAGAACGATAAGAATAATGACTTTTTTAGTTTGATAATACACCGTACTTCTCCCTGATTTTTTTGGAAAAGAAAAACATCGCAAAAGATACAACTACTAATAAAAGACCCAGGAATAGTCCTTCGGCGCAAGCCAATCCGGCAAGGCGGTAGCCAAGATGGTTATAAATCATCATCACCGGCACGGTAGTAAGCCCTCCCGCTCCTTTTGTCAAAGCGAGGATCATCGCGAAAGCCTGCATAGCCCCTAAAATAGTAAGGACAACTACAAGAGTTATTACCGGCATAAGAAGAGGCACGGTTATTTTCCGGAAAGTCTGCCAAGCACTGGCGCCGTCAATCCGCGCCGCCTCATACAACTGTTCAGGAATACTTTGTAATCCGGCGAGAAGAATGACAAAAGCCCAGCCAAACCCTTTCCAACAATGGACTAAAGCAGTCACTAAGCGCACACGCTCTATCCCCAGCCAAGACTGCCTCATAAAACCTAAACCTATATTCTTCAATAAATGGTTGAGTACATCGCGGCCGGCTGGTTCCGACTCGAGAAGTTGCTTCATAAGCAGCCCTATAATTATCTCCGAAAGAACGGGAAGAATAAAAAATACCACCCTATAGAACTTGCGCATCCTTACTACCTTATCCACCGCTAAGGCGAGCATAAAGGCTAAAATATTTTGGAAAGTCAATGCCCAGAAAGTAATAAACCCTCCGTTATAGAGGGAAGACCACCAATCATTATCTTGGAATACCTCTCTAAAATTACGTAAGCCGATAAAGCCAGGCTTCGATATCAAATCGTACTCTGTAAAACTTAAGACAAAAGAGTAGAAAAAAGGGTAGATATAGAAAATGGAGAAAATAAAGAAAGCGGGAAAAACAAAAGAAAAATCAACGGCTTTTTCTCTTATGGAAGAGTTCATTTATGAGAAATTCTCTCCTTAGTATTTTGGATTTCCTCGGCGACTTTTTGAGGAGTCTTCAATCCCAGAACAATTTGCTGCAAACCTCTATTCATAACTTCAATGACACGCGAATCTTCATTCCAAGGCCAGGTATCAGGATGGGTAAGATCGGAGAATGTAGAGAGTAGACTTTTAAGGATCCCCGGCAGGCTATCTTCGCAATCTTTAACTGCCGGGAGGTTACTCGTTTCTCTGATGAGAAATTCCTGCTGTTTTTTATCGGTCAGCCATCGCAAGAAATCTACCGCTTCCTCTTTATAACGCGAATTGCTGCTCACCATAAAAGAAGAACCGGCACCGCCCCATATCTTTACGTCAAAACGGTCAGAAACCTTCGGTAAAGGAAAGAAAGCGTAATCCAAATCCGGCGCAAGCTGTTTATATACGTTTACTGACCAGCTGCCGTTAAAGGAAAAAACGGCCTTCTCTTTAGAAAAAGCGTCCTCGGCTTCTTTATTTGTCATTGTCGCGATCCCGGGAGCGAGGATACCAGAATCGCGCAGTCTAAGGAATAATGAGAAAACTTTTACCCACTGCTTATCGGTATAGAGGATATTTCCCGCGATTGTCTGGAAAAACTTTTCTTCTCCCATCAAGTTAACCGCCCATTCGACGGCTAAAGCGTTAAGAAGCCAGCCTTCCGCCCAGCCGCAGACAAAACCATAAACACCTGCCTTTTCACTTGCCTTCTTAGCGTAAGAAATGAGCTCATCAAAAGTCGCGGGAGATTTATCGCGATCCATTCCGGCTTTTTCTAGAAGAGATTTATTATAAATGAATTCCATGACTGTCGTGTCTATGGGCACCGCGTATATACCGGGGGTAACGGCGTAGTTGTTTTTCTCTTTGAAAACAGCCAGTTCCAATGTTTTTGGATAGAAACGGTTCTCCCACGCGTTATTTCCCGCCTCCATATAAGGGGTTAAATCAACGATATAGCCGGCGGTTATAAAGGAGGCTACCGTCTTTTTCTCTCCTAGAATACCAAATATATCGGGAAGATTCTGGGCCCGCGCGGCAGCGATGACTTTCTGAGAATAAATATCCGGCGGAAAGAATAACTTAAAATTAACCTCTATACCCTTTTCTTGTTTATATCTCTCTGCCAACCGATCAAAAGCATCCTCACGGTCAATCATCCAATGCCAGATAACAATTTCTTTTTTATCCGGTTTCTCCGGGGCAAAACATCCGGCGGCGACGGCTATAATAAAAATTATAAAAATACCCCTAAAAATGCGGGAAGGTCTTCTTTTTTTCATTTTATTGACCCTATTTATAAATCAATAATGTAGCATATTTCAATATAAATTGCAATAAAAACTTGCAAAAAACCTCTTTGACGGAAGGATACGCGGCTTGCCGCTTAAGGGTATTTCTTCAGGGTTTAACCCAAAATTAGCGTTAGAAAACAGAACTTTTTACTACCTCATGAAAACTATATGGTTATGAAAGCAACTCGCGAAATGAAGCTCTGCGGCCTCATGGTTCGACTCCGCTCACCATCTTTGGAAGAGTTTAAACTCCTTAAAGACGCGGGCTTGAACATATTGAATAACCAAACCATCCTGAGC
>JBDRDG010000217.1:0-2599 GCA_043821045.1 Candidatus Omnitrophota bacterium
ATACGCGCGAGAAATAAACGGCCTTTCGATTACAGGATTACATACCTCCGCGCCGCCGCTTTCTTCTCCTATTACTGGTAGAATCGCAGTTTCTTATAAAGGAGAAGTAAATACGGAGGTAGTAAGATGTACAAGAATAAAATCAGAGAGTTTAAAATTAAAAGCGTTGATGTCGATGCGCAGGGTTATATCA
Organism: Candidatus Omnitrophota bacterium; assembly: GCA_043821045.1. GTDB lineage: Bacteria > Omnitrophota > Gorgyraeia > Duberdicusellales > 4484-171 > JBDRDG01. The sequence continues at coordinate 194 of JBDRDG010000217.1, forward strand.
TTTCAGGATGTATGTCCTGCGGGAAGGTTTGCCGTTTCCTTATTAAAGAAAGCCGTGTCTTTATGGAAACAAATAAGGGCTGGCGCGCCTTATCCGACCGTATCGCCGATATTGTCAACTACAAGTTTATGCAAAGATGCGTCAGTAACGGTTTCTCAATCAAGTCCGGCGGGCAAAGATGACGCGAAAAGAAGCCCCGCGCCGGCCGCGGGAGGTAATAATGGGAGTAGAAGGGAGAATAATAATCAGCCCATACTGTATTTATTAAGTAAATTACCAATTATACCTTTACCTGTCGCCGGTAATAAAGCGGAAGGTTACTTTTTTGCAGTTTCATCGGCGCTTTCGCTTACGCCTGATTCGCGCGCCCCGCCGTCACGGGAAATAATCCCGAATTCCTTTAATCCTTCAGTAAATCACGCCTTAGCAGTTTCCTTACCTATATATATACCGGAATTTATCCCGACGCGCAATACCCCACCTGTAAGGGTGGGGATGGAGCGGGGATGCAATACGAGGTATTGTGGTCGGGATTCCGCTCTGCGGAAACCCGTAAATAAAGATACTGCGACTGTGGGGCCGCAGAGCTTCATCGATAAAAATGTTGTGAGAGGCCCCGTCGCCTCCCCAACCACTTCTGGGGCCTCAACAACTTTATCTCAAAATGGAATAATAAAGTATTTTAACCGAGGAGGTGTGTCATGTATAACAGGACAATTGATCCCGAACAGCTGCATTTTGTCCATTTCGTCGTCGCAAGATACAGCGGCGCTATCTTCGCGTCTGCCAGGCAGTCCGGCCGGCTGGAGAACTTCATTATCAACAGCGACGGTTCAGTCCAGCGCCAGGTCAATAACCACTTTGAATATCTCCCTTGGGAACTGGCTTCAAGCATCAGGACAGCCGCTGACTCAGAGTACGGTAAGCTTCCCGTCTACCGGACAAACACCTTTGATTTCAGCTAAGGCCAAAGGATTTAGCCGGCAAAACAGAACTACCCCTGACCACCTTCGCGGTGGGCAGGGGAGTGAAGCGGCAAGTTCGACAGTTAAAACTATTATTAAGCAACATATAAATAATTTGATTATAAAGAGCCGAAAGGCAGTAAACATAGGGTTGTTGAGCTTGATGTTAACAAGTCCGGTTTTATCTCTCACGGCCACGCCGTTGTCCTTCTTTGTCCGCCCGATTTCTTTTAAACAGAAAGTATTCTTTGGCGGTATTCTTATCGCTGTTATTCCCTTACTTATTTTATTAATCTACTTAGACGGTCATAATTGGCAGAAGGATAGTATTGGGATTAAAACTTCCCCGGTAAGCCATGCGATAGTTTATGCTGACACAGCGAAAACATCTCAACCCAATTCTCGTATCATCGAGAAGAGGGATACAGCAGAATACGCGGTTTTAACTGGGCAGGAGCAAAAACATACGGTCAAAATACCGGCAGAACAGTGGGTGACGTTTGAGATTTTAGCGAAACAAGGGGTAGACAAAAGCGATGTCGATAAATTAAAAGGAAAGAAGGCGATTCTTTTTGAGAACGGCAGCCCTAAAGCGGTTTGGTTTATCGATGATGTTATTGTTACCGTACACCCGCGTGGCAAGGGGCAAGGGGGTGGTTTTCAGCGCGCTTAAGTTTTCAGATAAAGGAGTGGACTCGGCCAGTTCGGCGCTTAACAGCCTGTTAGATATTTTTGTCTGGGGTTTTGGCGTGAAAGGCGTTATCGCCGGCCTTATTGCTTTGGCTGTTACTTTTGCCGCCGCCTACGGATTAGCAAGAAAGAACATGCGCTTCGCGGCTACGGCTATACTTTTATATGGAACTAATACACCTATAAATTTAGCGCTATTATGCGCGGCTTTCCATAACTGGTTCTATAATTTCTTGGACATCGCCTTCTACTCCAGCGTTATCCTTGGCGCGGCGGAAATAATAAGGTTGGTTTATACTAACATAGATATCTTTAAAACTGATGAAGCAGGCGGGTGGGAAGCGATTAAACCATTAAAACGTAAAAGCGCAAACAGGGTCACCCTGGCGGTATTTTTCATGTTAAGCGGGCTGGAATTACTGGCTAAAAATGATACGACACGCCTGTTGATCGAGAGCGTTTACTGGAGAAGATTATCTTACGATCCTTATGATTTTATACCGTACGCTCTGGGAACGATTGCTTTCTTGGCTGTTGTGAACAAGCTTTTAGAGAAAGATAGAACTGTTGACGCTAACAGGTACATTATGACGAAAAATAGACCTGTTCGTCCGAACAGATATGTTTCAAGAAGAGGTTCCTCCAGTCCGATCAGAGAAAGGAATATGCGCGGCAGGATTGGCAGAATCCTGGTAGTGCTTGTGATTATCACGATGCTTTCGGCTCTGTTCGCGCGGCCGGCTTACGGCGA
>JBDRDG010000218.1:0-3071 GCA_043821045.1 Candidatus Omnitrophota bacterium
AGAGATCACTTCCGGAGCCGAGGAACAGACGTCCGCGATAACCGAAATCGCTTCAAACTCAAAATCACTTGTAGACCAGGTAAATACGCTTAAGACCGAAGTAAATAAGTTTAAACTTTAAAATATAGTTGAATTTTACGCATTGAAATAAAAATACCATTCCAAATCAGGGCTGAGTAAATTGAATAACTAACTGGTGATTGTTGAAAAACCTGGCAATCTTCTATAAAGCATGCTACGATAGATTAGATTCCGGCGGGGCTATTTACACAATCATTTTAAAAATCTGTGCCTGCCGGTGAAGCGGATAATCAAAACCGGCGAAGGTTTTTTGATAGTTTAGTTATTTCCTGATACAATCCTTGTGAATTAAATGTCCAATGATACCGGCATTAACGTAATATTTGACTTAGTGTATAAGATATTCAAACTTGACTGCCAGTCATATAACAAATCGTACATGGAAAGGCGGGTCAACGCGAGAATTATGGCGCATAATCTTGCGCCTGACAACTACGATTCATATGCGAAACTGCTGGAGACGAATCTCGAAGAGCAGAGGCGCCTGTATGATGCGCTGACTATAAACGTTACCCAGTTTTTCAGAGACATTAAGCTTTGGGACACCTTGAAAAAAAATGTTATCCCGAAACTGATTGAAGAAAAGAGAAATAAATCCGAGAAGATTCTGAGTATATGGTCTTGCGGCTGTTCTTCCGGTGAAGAGCCTTATTCGCTTGCGATACTGCTAAAAGAAGCGTTAAAAGACCGCAGGGATATCCTCCCCGTAATATACGCAACGGATATCGATAGTCTTTCATTGACGAAAGCGAAAAACGCCGTTTACGACATAAGTGTTTTCAAAAGTATACCGCAAGAATACTTTATAAAGTATTTCAAGCAGGTAATCGTAAAAGAAAAAGTCGCATACGAGCTTGATCCGTCAATTAAATCGTTGGTCAGCTTTAGAACGCACAATTTTTTAGACGATCCGCCTCCGGCAAAGATTATGGACGTTATAATTTGCCGGAACGTTATAATATATTTTACGCAGGAAGCCAAAGACAAGCTGATGAGCTTGTTCTACGAAAACCTGACGGATCACGGCTGGCTTGTTCTGGGAAAATCGGAAGTAATTTTCACAATTAAGATGCAGCGGCATTTTTATCTGTACAATGTCGAAGAAAGAGTATACCGAAAAGAACGCAGAAAAGAACAGGTTAAAATTGAAGTTGAAAAACGCATTAACTGGTGGCCCGGCTACATTAAATGAGATATAAGCTATATGCGGTAGGTTGTGAGAAAAGTCTAAGGATTTTTATTGCGCTATAGAACTCATTGCTGATATAAAATCCATTAACCAGGAGCTCTCTAAATGGCAAAGATTCTTGTTGTAGACGATTCAAAGTTCATGCGCCTTACGCTCAAAAATATCATCGAAAAATACTTCGGCGGAACACATGCGGTTGTTGGTGAAGCCGCAAGCGCGGCCGAGGCGGTGGAAAAATTTCTCTCATTGCAGCCGGAACTCATAACGATGGATATAATAATGCCCGAAGAATCCGGCCTGGAAGCGGTTAAGAGGATAATCGCTCACAGCCCTACGGCAAGAATAATCATGGTGTCCGCCATGGGTCAGGAAAAGATCGTTGAAGAAGCAATAGCTATGGGCGCTAAATCGTTTGTAATCAAACCCGTCAAGACCGAAGACCTCATAAAAACTATCAAAAAAGTTCTAGGAGACTGACATTTATGGTAAAACTGCTTATTGTTGACGACTCAACGTTTATGCGTAAGGCGCTCAAACACATGATTACCATGGATCCCGGGATAGAGGTTGTCGGGGAAGCCGGCGACGGCAAGGAAGCGATGGAAAAAGTCCTGGAGCTTAAGCCGGACGTAGTTGCGATGGACCTCATCATGCCGGGTGTCGACGGTCTTTGGGCGCTCGAAGAGATAATGAGACAGAGGCCGACGCCAGTCATAATAGTTAGTTCCGTAGGCACAAAGAGCGCCGAAATCACAAAAGAGGCTTTTGCCCTTGGAGTCGTAGACGTTCTTTGTAAGCCGGACAACCCGCAAAATATAGCGGTAATACAGAAAGAATTTATCGAAACAATAAAGGCCGCGTCCAGAGTAAGCAGGATGAGGCTGCTTGAATTCAGGTCAAAGAAAGTCGCAGCAAAAACGCTGTCAACAATGATGGCGGCGCATCATGCCGTTGTAATAGCGACCTCGGCGGGCGGCCCCACCTCTCTCTATGAAGTAATACCGCGGTTGACGAAGGGCTTCTACGGAACGGTAATTATTGCTCAGCACATGCCGGCCCAATTCATGTTGTCTTTTGCAAGCCACATCCAGACAATGACGGAATTTCCTGTAAAGATCGCCGAGAAAGGCGATTTGCTTTATTCAAAAAGAATTCTTTTTTCGCCTACAGGAACAACGCTTGAAGTGCACAGGACAAAAAAAGGTTGCGTAATCGATCTTGTTGATTTTAATACACGGCTTCAACCCGATATAAACCATGTCATAGTATCCTGCGCTGAGGTCTTTAAGGCTTCAATGGTTCTTGTGGTCCTTTCGGGGCTCGGCAGCGACGGCGCAAAAGGGGCGGAGGCGGTCCGCAAGAACGGCGGCAAGGTGATCGTCGAAGACGAATCGACGGCAAGCGTGTATTCAGGGATGCCGTCAAACGTCGTTAAATCCGGCAATTACGATATATTGTGTCCATCTTACAAGATAGCGGAAGCCATAGAAAGCTGCCTGTCGAATAAACCGTTCATACAAAATTTAAAAGAGTTCATGGTCAAGGGAATTTTAATAAAAAATACAATGCAATTTGTCAGGGATAAATGCTCGCAGGAAGCCACTGACAGGATAATTGCGGTCCTTTCCGAAGGAACCCGGGCCCTTGTTATGGGAAACTTGAAACAGTACAACTACTATTCCAGCGAGACGTATTACGATTTGTACCGCAAAATATATGATACGCTCGGCGCCGCTTCCCCAAACATTCTTGAAGAGTTAGGAGAAGTAAACGCCCAAAAGTGTATAGAAGCGTATAAAAC
>JBDRDG010000219.1:0-6015 GCA_043821045.1 Candidatus Omnitrophota bacterium
CCGCATCACGTTACTTTCCTATATTTACTATAACAAGATAATGTTTACTGTTAAATCGCAATATACAATACACAAATCACAAACAACACACTCCCGCCGCGCGGGATCCCGCTCTATAAAATTAATCAAAGGTGCGGGAAAATCCAAACACCAAAATCACAAATATGGTCTCAAGTTTTAAGCTGTGTGTCTTGAATGCATAGTATTCAATTTCTTTTTGAATTTTGCTTTGTCATTTTGATTTTTGATCTTTGGATTTTGATTTATTCAGTATTGTAATTTGTTTGTGATTTGGAATTTGTGATTTGTAATCTTCTATTATGAGGGAATATAGGGGTTACTGCTCCTGCCACTGGCTGACGATTACCGCGCCGCTGCCTGTCTGTTCACTAAAACCGGCTATATCGCCGATAAGACTGGGGTCATAAGTAATATTAATATTATCGGCGTTATTTATATGTATGTCGTCATCGGCGACCAAGGCGCCGGTTAGAGTAAAATTATCAGCGTTATTGATATGTATTTGGCCGAGGGCGTAAACAAGGCCGATAACAGTAACGTCCTCTTTTAAAACGTGCAGTTGTTCTTTGGTCGCGATGACCGGCATGGTATCATAGTTTTCATCTTGATTAATATCGAAATCAACCGCTTTTATCAGAGTGTTATCGCCTTTCAACTGAACCTGTCCATGAGCAATAATTGTCCCGTAAAAAGTTACATTATTATTTATCTGAACGTTACCGGTAACATAATAAAACTTACCGCCGCCGGGAGAATCAATGCCGTAGATTCCGGAAGAAAGAGTTAAATTTCCATCGATATAATCCACGTTGGGATAACCTTCGGCCTCAAAATACTGCGCCCGCCGCGCGTAATAATCCCAGTCAAAAGCCGGTATTTTCAGTTCTTCTCCCTGGTTGTCATCAACGTCACCGGTAACGATAACTTCTGAACCATACGATACGTCTCCGGCAGCGCCTATCCCGCCATCGATTATACCCGAAACATTATTCCCGTTTATATTTATGCCGCCGGAACACATCTGAACGTAATCGATATCTTGCGACTGTATATCCACGGATAAATGCAGCCGGACATGGCGCGAATACTCCCTGTCATCTTGAATGAGTTTTCCTTCAACGATAATATCGACGGAATTGGCCGTTTGATTCTCGTAGCGGGTAACAAACGTCCCCTTCCCTAAAGCCTTCTCTGAAGGCGGAGCGTTATCGGAGAAATCGCTATCATTATTAAACTCATGCATCAAAATATAAAGCAGGCCGCCTTCGGCAATATAAAAGGCGTCGGAAGAAAACGAACTTTCCGCCGTCTGGCTGACGGCGCGGGAGAAAAGATTAGCGACATAGGTTCCCAGTAAACCCATAAGAATAATCATTATAATCACAATTACTAAAGCAACGCTTCTTGTCATCGGTTTCGAAAAAAGTTACGGGGAAAAACTAAAGTAGTCAACGTTTTCTCCTGTCCGGCCATGGTTACCGTCAAAATTATCTCTATCAAACGGATATCGGTCTCATTCGGCGCTACTTGGGGTGAGGCGACCCTATCGCCGTAGCCGTCAACATAACTGAATACTAAGGAACTTACCGAAGGGCACAAGACGTTACTGTTACGCATAAGGTCTGTTCCGTTTAAACTGTATTCGATGGTATTGCCGCTTGTATCGTCAAACTGCAGATTGCCGGCCGTTGCCGCTAAAACTGTTCGTTCCCCCCCGATCATGCGTATCTCGCGAGCCATACGCATAAGCGCGCGCCGGGCAAAAGATTCTATATTGCTTCTTGTCTCGCTAAACTGATAAATATCAACTACCAAAGTTTGGTTTAAAGAGGCGATTGCCGCGGCAATAATCGCCGTTAAAACAATAACCATGACAATCTCAATAATCGTTAAACCCTTCATAAAAACTCAAGCGGCGTGATTAAAGTTACTGACTTTACGCTTACACCCGTACTTGTATTGGTAACGGTAACCGCGACATGTTTATAATCGGTCTGGTCGCTGACGCCAACATTAAGATCGCCGTCACCTCGACATAAAATACTTGAATACTTACCTGGTAAGCCGGATCATGCTCGAAAACCGCCGTATAAGAGTGGTAATCATCGACATCGTCCCAGTTGTGGTGATCCGCGCTGTTCTCATTATTAAGGGCGTCCAAACCGTAACTTCCCGCCTCATAACCAAGGCTGTTATAATCCGTCCAAGGACTCGCGATATTTTCATCAAAGCGTTTTGAGCGTATCTCTTCAAAAAAATAATTAACTACTTCCTGCGCGTTAGAAATCATCTCACTCTCGTGTGTTATACTGGCCAGGTTAGAGAAAATCATAACAAGCGGCGGGATAGCGAGAGAGAATACCACCAAAACTACAATTATTTCTATTAAGGTCAAACTCTTTTTCATCCTATTTTCTCTATCTCTTAATAAACTAGCGTATAGCGGATAGCGTTTAGCGCGTAGTAAAAACAATTCAAAATAAACTAACGCATACAAATAACAAATTAAAAATATCCAATGCAAAATTAAGAATGAGGCTTCTTGGAGTTGTAATTTTTAATTTTTCATTTTGCATTTTGAATTGTTTTCGCTATAGGCTATTAATCAACAGTAACAACGCCTGTCTGGGGCGTTACCCTTATAACTTTAGCGCTGTTTTTATATTTTATCGTAACTTTACCTTCTGCCGCCAAAGCCAGATCATTACCGTCGTAAGAAATACCCTGCCAATCAAACTTCAAAATGTTGGTACCGCCAAAATCAACCCCGCCGCCGGAGTCGGATATGTCTATCCCTTTATACTGCGTATCGGTGTTGAAATTAACTGTCAAACCTCCCCGCGTGAAAGGATCGGTCAAGGCCCGCCAAGAAAGAGTGGTTGTATCGTAATACTCGCCGGAATAACGGTTCAAAGGCGCGTTAAAAATCAGGCGCGTGTCTATATGGCGGGTTAAAGCGGCGTTCTGGACGTAACGGATATCGGAAACAATCTGTTTTGCCGCTATTTCTAACTTAAACGCGGAATAGGCGCCCATGTGCGGCAGGGTTAAAACAGCGAGGATGCCGACAATTGAAATAACAACAATAAGCTCAAAGAGAGTGAGCGCGTATTTATCTTTAAAGCGCGAACTTTTACAAGAGGATATCATTGGGCGCAATCTTTTGATAATATTGAGATCGGGCAATCGGGATTTCTTAGGTGGAAAAATAAACCAACACAAACCAGCCGTGAATCTATATTTTTCAAACGGCGATCCGCTTTTATCTGCCTCTTTACTGCTTTGTTTCGCGATGTCTCCTACTCTTTTCTCTTCCAATCCTCCCAGACAAAGCCTCTATCGGTAATCAAAGCGTCGACATTGTTCACGGCCTCCTGGCTGTAAAGAATTTGGCTGTAACCGAGTTCGTTAGGTAAAATGAACTCGCGACCTTCCAGCAGCATCGCCCCGATAATTCTTACGTTTGCCTGCTCCTGTTGTCCGCTTCCCCAGGCGGAATCACCATAAAAATTGCTGGTATCGTTATGGCCAATCTCTATCCACTTGGCGATAAAACTCCCGTAATAATCGCCATGGTGGTTAAATTCAATCTTAGCGTTCGGCGCGTAGATATTAGCGTGAACTTCTATATGGTGGTCGCCATAGAAACCGACGTCGGTACTTGAACTTGAGCCCACGCCGGCGATATTCCATACTAAATCTTTCGCCGAAAGGCCAGAGCCCGCGGCCGGTTTAATATTGACGTGGTGGTCTATATCCACCTGATCGGCCACGTTAATCACGCAGGGCGCCTGAAAATAGATATCGCAGGTATGATCGATATTCCAGCGGTTAGTGTTGTAAGTGCCGCCGCTAAGATAAACGGTTGAGTGGTGGCCGACGGTGATATCACCGTAATCACCGGCGTTTATAGTCACGCTGGAATGGTGATTCTTATTAATATCTGTCGAGCCGGCGCTAAAGCTGGGAAAATCAGGCAGAGTTACCAACGGTAAATCTAACGGTGTAATCCTATCACCTTCAATCGTCACATTATTAGTACTTATATCTGCCGTGTTGTAATAAACATTTCCGCTGATCGTAGTGTGGTGGTCAATCTCCAAATTATCAGCGGCGGCGGATGAGCCGTTGTTTAAATCACAATGGTGGCCGATATACATCTGGCCGCCGGAATCATTAACACCGATAAAACCGCTGTTTACGGCGGCACCATGATCCATATCAAGCGTTTTTACGGCAAGGATAGTATAGGACCCGACATCATGAATACTGCCTCCGCCCGGCGGTAAGGCGCTGCCGCCTAAAGAACAAACCGTAATCTCTGTGCTACCATCAAGATCATCCTGATAAACAATTACTACCCCTTCCCAGCTTGCAGTATCGGCCATAGTCAGACGAACCTGTCCCTGTTGCGCGCTACGGTCACGCATAACCAGCACGCCGTAACCTCTAAAAGCGCCGCTTAAAGTAAGGTTGGAATCGTCAACATAGACAACCTTATAATCGGAAGGCGCGCCGATGGAACCGCCGTCATAAACCGTATCCTCGTTGAATACCATATCGGCTTTTCGCGCGAAATAATCGACCCAGTTTTTCACGTTAACGAACCCGCCTTCATCTTGAATCGCTTCGGGGTATCCGTTAATGGTTATGTAATTAGACTCGACGGCCATCGCGTCCTGATTGGTAGAAATACCCGGTTTATCACCGGAACCGATCAGTTCGCCGGCGATATCGTGGTTATAACCGTTGATTACGGCGCTTTCCGGGTCACCGGATAAACCTTCTACTTCCAGGCGGTAGCTGTATTCGCCGGGACGGCCGATAAAGGTAACGGCGGCTAAATTATCGAGCACGTCAGAAAAGACGTACTTTTTAGCGGTAATTCTTAATTTCTCCGCTTCCCTTGACTCCGCTGATGTAACCAGTAAGCCGATAATCATTATAACTGTAAAGAATAAACTGATTTTAACTTTTGTCTTCATAATATACCTTCCTTTTTTATGTAACCCTTATAAATATATTATTACGTTTTCAAATAAAAACCCTACACTTGATGTGCAGGGCTCAACCTCTGGCTTCAGCGATTCAGCCGCCTAAACCGGCAGTTTAGGCCTGTAACTTTGCGCCCCACCATCTTTAGTGGTTTGCCTTTTACACCAGATAAACCAATATCCTTTATGTATAAGACTTCCACTTAAAATATAGCACACTTTCCCGGCAAATTCCAGTAATTCCGCCGGCTTCACTCAAACCAATTTCTATAATTAAGTAATCTTTTAATACCTAAGAATAAAGCCTTACTCATTATTCCCTAATACATCAATATTAATCTCTTGGCCGACTTGTGTGCAATATATCTTAAAATTAATAACCTGTGCCCCGCCGGCGGGAACGTGGTAACTCTCCTGTAAATAGCCCGGCGGATCGGGTATCCAGCTGCAATCCTGGCTGTCGGCAGCCAACTGTTTCCCGCGGGCGATTCCGCTGTCGGAAGAATAAAAAGCCAGTTCCGAACCAAGACTTTTTACGCCGTAACCTAACTGGGAAGTCGCAAGAAAAGTGACATAGGAAGCGATCATCCCGGCTAAAACTATAAGAATTACCATCATAACCAACGAAACCGCCTTCTTCATGTTTTTTCTTAACATATACAATCCTATATTCTTAAAATACAACGAAATTAAAATCAAAGATCAAAGGCCAAAGGTCAAAATGCAAAAATCGCTTTCCGCTTTCAGTCTTCAGCTATCAGCTTTACATTATTCTTTTGAAGCTGAAAGCTGACAGCTGATGGCTGATAGCTTTTTTGTCATTTTGATATTTGCATTTTGGTTTTGAACTCATTAGGATTCCCTCGGAAGAAGTCTTTGAAAGATTCCAATATTGATTACCCTTCATCACATTATAGCATTTCTCAAGACAACCCAGGAAGACATAACACTACTCTGGCCGCCGCGGGAAAAACTTAACTCGACAATCATGTGGTGGATG